>CADCWK010000414.1 GCA_902806375.1 uncultured Thermomicrobiales bacterium | reverse complement strand
CAACGCGATGACGCCGCGGAGGCGGAGGGTCACGCCGACGACCAGCCGATCCGGGGCGGCACTCCGCAGGGCCGTCGTCCTCGCGCCCCAGAGTCGGGCTGGCCGGGCGAGGGTCAGTCCACGTCCCGGCGCCGTCGCGGCGATGCCGACCCGTACGAGGCGTACGATCCCTCCGACTCGGGACGCCAGCGGTTCGCCCCGGACCGGAGCGACGATGCCTTCCGCGGCCGTGACCAGCGACAGGCTCCTCGCGAGCGGTCCCGGAGCGACCGGGAGCCGGACCGCCGTCCGGAGCGGAGCGGCGATGTCCGCCCGCCGACACGGCAGCCCGATCGACCCACGGCCCCGCCCCGCTATGGGGCGATCAGCCCCTCCGACGACCTCGCCTGGCCGGGCATGGAGCCGACGGAGGCCGAGTGGCAGCCCGCCCGGTCTGGCCGCAGAGCGGTCGACGCCCGGCCGGCACCACGACGGCCGGAGGTCGACTCCGGCGACCGCTACGAACCCGTCGCCGGGGACCGGTCACCGGTGGGTCGCGCACGGCGCGCCCGGCCGGAGCCGCCAGTCGAACCGGTCGACGAGTGGTCGGATGAGCTGGCCTACGGTAGGTACGCCGACGATCCGGCCGGTGGCGCAACGGGAGACGACCTGTCGGCCAACTGGCGTGCCGCTCCCCGGTACGGCGCGGACTCCGGGCGGGGTCCGGAGGACGCGGTCCGGGACCCGTTCGCCGGCGAGGAGGAGCCGGATGAGCGCTGGGTCGGCGCGGAGGACACCGGTGAGGCAGTTGCGGAATCGCTCCCGGAGGATGATCCCCGTGCCGCCCTCTTCGACTCACCCGAGCGACCCCCGCGCCGGTCGTCCGGCCCGCGGGATGGCCTACGCCCACCGCTCTGGGGGATGTCCGGCTACGCGTGGCGGTTCGCCCGCAAGCTGACCATCCCGCGGACCAATCGCCTCCTTCGGCTCGGGGCGGGTCGCGTGCTGCCAGCGTCCAGCCGGGCCCGCTTCGAGGCGATGCACCTGCCGCAGACCGAGGTCGACGAGACGCTCGCCCAGGTCCGATCCCTCAGCGACTGGGCTGAGGCCTGGACTGGTACGGCGCAGCGCTTCCTCGGCGAGACGCGGCGGGGTGGGGACATGACCCCGGTCGAGGCAGCGCGCTCCCGGCAGCTCGCCGCGCTCTGTTATCACGTCGCGTCGTTCTTCGCGTTCGGCGACGAGCGGCTGGCGAGGACGTCCCGCAGCGCCTCGACCACCCTGTTCGCCCAGTCGGTCGGGCTCTTGATGCCAGAGACCCGCCAGGTGAACGTCCGCTGGCGCGCCAAGACCATGCCGGGCTATCTGACGGTCCCGTCCTGGGCCACCGGTCGCCGTCCTCTCGTCGTCCTGCTCAACGGGGCGACGACGTCCCGGGAGGAGATGATCCTCTGGTCCGAGGAGTTCCTCGCCCAGGGACTCGCCGTGCTGGCGCTCGACACGCCCGGCTTCGGGCAGGGGAGTGCCCTTGGACCCGTGTCGCTCGACAGCGACGATATCGTCGATGGCATCGTCGAACTGGCCGAGTCCGACCCCGGTCTCGACCCGGCGAAGATTTCCCTGGTCGGTATCAGCCTCGGCGGGACGATGGCGCTCCGGGCCGCTGCCGGTGAGCGACGGGTCTCCGCCGTCGTCGCCGTCACGCCGCTCCACGAGCCCGCCCGCTGGCTGGGCGCCTCCAGCCAGGTATCTCTGGCCCAGATCGTCCCCCTGTTCGGCGGCTACGATCAGCTGGCCGATTTCGTCCTCGGCCTCGACATGGCGTCGACCCTGGCGGCGACGGAGGCCCAGGTGCTGGTCTTCGGCGCCGGGCGGGATCTCGTCGTCCCGCCACCGGAAGCCAGCCGCCTCGCCGCCGCGCTCGGCGAGCAGGCCACCCTCGTCTGGTTCGAGGACGCCGGGCACGCCCTGTTCGACGTCGTCCCCGAGTGGACCAGGGAGGCCGCCGAGTGGCTGGCCGTGGTCATGGACGTGGATGACGCGCCGATCTTCACCGATCCGGGCCTGACCGACGACCCCGAACCATCGCCCGGACCCGACGATCCGGGGGTGGAGGATGGCGGGATCGTCCAGGGGACGGCCGCGGTGGACGACGCGGACGGGGACTTCCCTGGGCCGGATGCGGAGCCGGTCGCGCCGGCCCTGGCCAGCCCGCCGGCGGCACGTGCGTCGGGCTGGCGGCAGCCCTTCAACCGAAGATCGCCGGCGGATGCGGCCGAGCCTGAGGCCCAGCGTGCCCCGGTGGCGGGTCCCCTGCCGGCCCCGGAGCCGTACGGTGCGGGAGTGTTCGACGCCGACCAGGCCGAGCAGCGACGGTCCGGTTCGCAGCGTGGATACGAGACCGGGGCATTCGGGCCACTCGGCCCGGCCGCGGCCCGGATCCTGGCCGACGAGCCGACGCCGGAACCGGGCAGTGCGGAGTGGGGCTACGAAGACGGCAACCCGTGGACCGGGAGCGATCCGGGGGCGGCGTGGTCCGACCCGTCGTCCCGGTCGGCGCCCTCGACGGCCCGACTCTGGGCGGACAGCCAACCGCCCGTCCGGCCGGAGCCCATCCTGAGATCGGCGCCGGTTTCATCGGGGGCACGGACCGACCGGGAGTCGCCGGAATCTGCCCCACCCGGGGTCGTCCCGTCCGGTGACGGGGACGACCCCCTGCTGAATCGTCCGGCGGAAGGGCGAGGCTGGACGGCCGAGCCGTCCGGGGCGGTCCCGTCCGACGAGGCGTCGCCAGCCGGGCAGTCTGGCCCCGTACTGGCAGACGGATCCGACGGACCAGGCACCGACGCCAACCCCGGGGCCGCGCCGACGGCGTCGGCCGGATCGGCGGCCACCCCCGAAGAGGATGGGGATGGAGCGTTCAGGCCGCGCATGGCAGGGCCTGCCGACGGGCCGGACGGCGCGGCGGAACCGGATGCCGATGCTCCCTTCCGGCCACCATCGGACCACGACGAATGACCACGTCCGCCGTGGCCGGTCCGGATCGTGCATCCGGACCGGCATGACCGATGGTCATGCCTGACCCCCACCGTGACCCGGCCCGATCGTCCGGGTGGTCAGGACACCGAGGAATCGACCGGAACACATGACGCCGCGCCAATCATCGATCCAGGTCGATGCCCCCAACACCAGCGATCTCACGATCTGGCTCCGGCAGCGCGCCTTCGAGGCAGCCGGCAGCGGCATGGTCATCACTGACGCCACCCGGCCGGACCATCCGATCATCGATGTCAACCCGGCCTTCGAGCGGATCACCGGGCACCGCCGTGAGGATGTCCTCGGGCAGAACTGCCGGATGCTCCAGTCCCACCGGACCGATCGCGCGACGATCGCCGAGATCCGTTCCGCCATCGCCGCCCGGCGCGAGGTCAATGTCACCCTGCTCAACCAGCGCCGGGACGGGAGCTCGTTCTGGAACGAACTCCGGATCGCTCCGCTCTTCAATGATGCGGGTGCGCTGACCCACTTCGTCGGTATCCAGACGGACGTGACGGCCCGGAAGCTGGCCGAGGCCCGGACGCGGTTCCTTGCCCAGGCGAGCGACCAGCTCGGGCTGTCGCTGGACTACCGTTCGGCGCTCGTCAGTACGGCCACCCTGGCCGTCCCGCTCATCGGGGACATCTTCCTCGTCCATCTCCTCGACCGGCAGGGCCGGATCGGCCGGGTGGCCGCCCAGTTCGCCGATCTCCCTCCCGGTGTCCGCGATGCCGTGCTCGCTGCCTGGTCGGGTGAGGCCGGGGACGACCACGGGGCGGCGCGGGCGATCCGGACCGGTCTGTCCGGGTTCGTCCCGTCCGTGGGAGATGGCGGTCCACCCTCACTGACACGGGACGACCGATCGTTCCGCCGGGTGACGGGCGCGAGGCTGCGGTCGACCCTATCGGTCCCACTGATCGCCCGCCGCCGGATCCTCGGGGCGCTCACGCTGGCGACCACATCGCAATCTGACCGTGATCTGGACACCCTCGACCTGGTGCTCATGGAGGACCTGGCCCGGCGGGCCGCTCTCGCGATTGACAACGCCCAGCTGTTCGCCGAAGCCCAGGCGGCCGTTCGTGCCCGTGATCAGTTCCTCTCGATCGCGGCCCACGAGCTCCGGACCCCGGTCTCCAGCATCAAGGGCTACGCGCAGATGCTTCTCCGGGCCCAGCGCAAGGGCACCATCACCCCCGAGCGGATCCGCCGGTCCCTGGAGACCATCGACAACTCGACGGACCGGCTGACGCTCCTCACGAGCGATCTCCTCGACGTGTCCCGGATCCGGCTCGGGCACCTCCCGCTGCGCCCGGCCGAGATCGATCTGGCGGCGAAAGTCCGGTCGGTCGTCGCCCGTTATCTGGAGTCGGCCGGCGGTGCGCACCGGATCGACGTCGCGATCCCACCCGGCGCCTACCGGGTGGTCGCCGATAGTGACCGGATCGACCAGGTGCTCACCAATCTCTTCGAGAACGCCGCCAAGTATTCGCCCGGGCGGGACCGCATCGAGGTCACCCTGCGGCGATCCGACGACGAGCTCCGGCTGGAGGTGCGTGACGAGGGAATCGGTCTCCCGCCTGGGGGAGAGACGGGGATCTTCGCGCCGTTCGAGCGGGCGGCCAATGCCGTCGAGCACAACCTGCCGGGCCTGGGGCTCGGGCTCTATATCTGCCGGGGTATCCTGGAACGGCATGGGGGCCGGATCTGGGCGGAGAGCGACGGCGAGGGCAGGGGCACGGCCTTCATCGTCACGCTCCCGACGGCGGGGAACGGCCCGGATCTGACGACCTGAGGCGGTCAACGCGCGGGGACGAGGAGCCGCCCAGGCGTCGTCTGATCGGCGGACCCGTCCTGGAGTCGTGGCCGAGCGCCGGCACCTCCCGGGTTGCAGCGCCGCGGGACGGCCGGACGGCCGGACAAGGGACAGGGAGTGCAGGCAGCGTCGATGCCTCCCGGATGGCTCCCTGACGGCCACGCCCCGTGATGGCGCCTTGCCTGTCAGCCGCTCCAGTCACCGTGAGGCGAGCCACGCCCGTCATCCCCCGGTGGTGCCACTGGCCGATGACTCTCCTAGTCGGCTACCCCGGGTCGATCATCCCGGCTCGACCCGGCGCTCCCGAACGCGACACGTCAGCTGGCGAACCGCTTCGCCGAACGTTCCCTGGCGCGGGCGGCCTCGACCTCACGGTCTTTCGGGGGCGTCGTCGTCTCGAGTGCGGCGAGGAGCTCGGCGGAGACCCGGGCGATCTCCACGATCGCGGTCTGGAACGCCGCCTCGTTGGTCCGGGACGGCTGGTTGAATCCACTGATCTTGCGGACGTACTGAGTCGCCGCCGCCAGGATCTCCGCTTCACTGGCGGGCGGCGCGAAGTTGTAGAGTGCCCTGATGTTGCGGCACATATCGCCTCTCCCTGACCAGGACCGTCGCGCGGCCCGGGTCCGTTGCACGGCTGGACAGTCCTGAGACCGGGACCGTCCGGAGGCACCAGCCGGTCAGTTCATCTCGACCAGCTCGCGCGTCGCGTCGTTGATCCGGTCGCCGCCGTCCTCGACGCAGATGACGGTGTCCTCGATCCGGACGCCGAAGCGGCCCTCCAGGTAGATGCCGGGCTCATCGCTGAAGACCATGCCAGGGGCCAGTGGCAAGTCGTTCCCGCCGACCATGTACGGCTCCTCATGGATGTCCAGCCCGAGGCCATGACCGACCCGGTGGATGAACGCGTCGCCATACCCGGCGGCGGTGATGACGTCGCGGGCCGCGCGGTCGATGTCCTGGCAGGCGACGCCCGGCCGGACCGCCTCGTAGGCGGCCTGGTTGGCGCGGCGGACCGTATCGTAGACCTCGCGGAAGGCGTCCGGGGCCGGGCCGACGTGGACGGTCCGGGTCACGTCGGAGTGGTAGCCCTCGAGGGTGCCTCCCCAGTCGAAGATGACGGCGTCACCAGGCTTGATGACGCGCTCGCCCGTGTGATGGTGCGGGGAGGCAGAGTTCGGACCGCTGGCGCAGATCCCGCCGTGGATCTTCAGGCCGCGGGCCGCCGTGCGGTCACGGAGCAGCGCCATCGCCTGCTGCTCGGTCAGTCCGGCGATCCGGTCGTTGGCGATGAACTCCTCCCAGGCTTCGTCCGTCCGCCGGCTGACCTCGCGGAGCAGCTCGCGCTCGCGCTCGTCCTTGTGCATCCGGAGCGGGCGCATGGTCGGCGTCGCGGACACCCACGTCGCGTTCGGCAGGGCCCCCTGGAGCCGGAGCAGGAAGACGCTCCAGAGCTGGTCACCGACCGCGATGGTCGTCTCCCGCCCACCGTCGCGCAACTCCAGCAGCGAGGCGGCCCGTTCCGCAGGGGACTCGGTCTCCGTCCAGGCCGAGATGTCGAACAGTTCCCGGCGCGCCAGGACCAGCGGCGCCTCCAGCACCGGGACGACGACGCTGGCCGGCCCGGACTGCGGCACGATCAGCAGGGTCATCCGCTCGCTGAGGTGGGCGTCGTGCCCGGTCAGGTAGAAGAAGTCGGAGGACGGGCCGATCAACGTGACGTCGATCCCCTGCCGGCCCATCTCGGCCTGCAACCGGGAGATGCGGTCCTGGTAGACCGCGAGGTTGTCCGTCGTCTGCGTGGCCGCGGTCATCGTGCTTGCCTCCACTTCCGGCCCACCGGGGGCCACACTGCCCAGCGCCTCATCCTATCACCGTTCCCGGCAGCGTCAGAAGCGTCGGCGGTCCGGAGCGTCGGCTGGAATGGACGCGCGACCCGGGCCTCCTGCCGGTCGCGGCGTCCGGCTTGCGTCAGCGCGGGAGGAATGCTCCTCGGCCCGCGGTGACCGCTAGCCCACCTTCCACCCGCGTACTGGCAACCCTCGCCCCGCCTCGATCAGGAGATGACCAGCATGGCGCGACGCTCACCCCCACCGGCTCCGGTCCGCCGCGGACCCGGTCCGTACCTTCTGCTGGTCGGTTTCGCGGCCGGCCTCGCCGCCGTCCTGCGCCGGCTGGTCTCCGGTCGTCGGCACATCAGCGAGAGCGAGGACGACTACCGGGGAGCCCGTCACCGCGTGCTCATCCTCGGTGGAGGTTTCGGTGGGATGACAGTCGCCCGTGAGTTGGGGGAGCATTACCCGAACAGCCACGACGTCAGCATCCTGGTCGTCGACCGCTCCACGAATCTGCTCTACACGCCGCTCCTCTGGACTGTAGCCGATGGGCGGGTCAACCCGAACCACGTCTCGGTCTCCATCCGTGGCCTGCAGAAGAACAGCCCGTTCCATTTCCTCCAGGCCGATGTCGAGCACATCGACCTCGATCGCCGGGAAGTCGCGACCAGCGCGGGGATCCGCCCCTACGACAGCCTGGTCCTCGGACTTGGCAGCGTGACAAGCATCCCGGACCTGCCGGGGCTCAAGGAGCATGCCCGGCGATTCGCCACACCGGGCGACGCCCTCGAGTTGCGCAACCACCTCATCGACGCCGTCGAGGCAGCCCACCGGACCAAGGACCCGGTTGAGCGCGCGGAGTGGCTGACGTTCGTGGTCGGTGGCGGTGGCGACACCGGGGTCGAGCTGGCCGCGACGATCCACGAGTATCTGACGCACGGGCTCCTGGCCGCCTACCCCTGGCTGGCGGACGAGCGGCCACGCGTCATCGTTGCGGGGCGCGCCGACCGACTGATCCCGATGAGCACACCCGCGACGTCGGACTACGTTCGCCGCATCCTGCGCGAGCAGGGCGTCGAGGTCATGACCGGCACCTCGATCCTGTCCGCCACTGATCGGGAGGTCGTCACCAATCACCGGTCCATCCCGGCCCGGACCCTGTTCTGGGCGGCCGGGATCTCGGCCGTGCCTGTCATCCAGCACCTGCCGGTCGCCCACGCCAGGAACGGCTCGGTTGAGGTCGACGATCACCTTCGGATCCCCGGGCACCCCGAGGTCTTCGTCGTCGGAGACAGTTCGTGGGCCTTCAGCGCCGATAACGGGACAGGTGTCCCGCCGACCGCGCAGGCTGCCCAGAGCCAGGGTCGGTACGTCGCCGATCTGATCCGCCGCCGGATCGAGGTGGACCTGTCCCCGACGAAGCCGTACAGCTTCCAGACCCGTGGCCGGCTGGCGCTCCTCGGCCGGCAGACCGGTGTCGCCGAGCTGCGCGACCGGGTGATCGCCGGGTTCCCGGCCTGGGTCCTCTGGCACGGGTACTACATCACCGCCATCCCGAGCTGGCGCAACCGTGTCCGGTTGATCGGCGACCTGGTGCTGTCGGCGCTGTCCGGCCGGGAGACGACGCAACTCCAGCTGAACCCGGTCCCGGTCCCCGACCAGTACGTCGCGGCGTCGCCCGGTGACGGACATGGTGGCCGGATCGCCGCGGGCCATGCACAGGCCAGCCCGGACATCGACAGCGACCGGGCGCCCCGACCCGTCTCCACTCCGTCGTAGGTCCGGATATCCTGTCGTGGATCAGGGCTGGTCGATGGACCGGCCCGTACCACCTCCAGGAGGCTCCGTGACCATCACCGCCGTCATCGCGTCACCCCTGTCCGCCGCGGTCGTGGACCGGATCGTCGCGTCGGCCCCGGCCGATGTGGAGGTCGTCTACCGGCCGGACCTCGTCCCGCCGCCCCGCTACACCTGCGACCACACCGGCGACCCGGCGTTCCGCCGGACCCCGGAGCAGGAGGCCGAATGGCGCGGGATCCTGCGCAACGCAGAGATCACCTGGGATTTCCCGGAGTCCGGCGGGGACGGTCCAGCCGAGCTCACCCCGAACCTGAAATGGGTCCAGGGCACGTCGGCCGGCGTCGGGGCTCGCGTCAGGCGGCTGGGGCTGCAGGATCGCCCGGAGATCACCGTGACGACGGCCAGTGGCATCCACGCCCGGCCGCTGGCCGAGTACGTCTTCGGCGCACTGCTGGCCCACGTCAAGCACGTCCGGCACCTGGCCGCCCAGCAGCGGAGTCACCACTGGGAGCGCTTCACCCCGGACTCACTGGACGGCAAGACGATGGTGCTGATCGGTCCCGGCCGGATCGGGCGGGAGGTCGCCCGGCTCGCGAAGGCGTTCGACATGACCGTGCTGGCCCTCGCCCGGGACAGCGACCCCGGCCGGGCGGTCGACCTTGGCGTCGATCGGGTCTTCACCCGCGATCAGCTCCACGGGATGCTCGGCCAGGCGGATGTCGTCGTCCTGTGCGCCCCACAGACGCCGGAGACCGACGACATCATGGGTGCGGCCGCCTTCGCCGCCCTGCGGCCAGGGACGATCTTCGTCAACATCGGCCGCGGCACCCTCGTCGACGAGGATGCCCTGCTGGCCGCGCTGCGCGATGGCCGGGTCGGATTCGCGGTCCTCGATGTCTTCCGGCAGGAGCCGCTCCCGGCCGACTCGCCGTTCTGGGACGAGCCGAACGTCCAGGTCAGCCCGCACTCCGTCGCCAACGCGGCCAACGAGTACGACAAGATCGCCGACATCTTCATCGCCAACCTTGCCCGGTACGTCGACGGGCGGACGGATGAGATGACGCCCCGGTACAGCCGCGAGAAGGGGTACTAGGCGGGCGGACATCCGTTCCGGCGAAACCGGAGCTGTACCCTGGCCGTTCCAGCGGACAGGGGCCGGGCCGTTCCAGTATCCACGGCGCGGTCCCGACCGCCCCTGAGGGAGTGACCCAGTTGGCGAATCATGGTTCACGCTGCCCGTTCGTGGTACGCCCGTTCGTGGTCCTGGCCCTCGTGTTCACCGCTGTCGTCTCCGGCGCTCCGGTGTCCACTCCGGCGCAGACCGGCGGTGCCACGATCGAACTTCAGCTCTGGGAGTGCCCTGCCGGCTACGGCGGCGCGGATTATCTCTCCGATTGTTCCCCCGGCACCGATGAGGCGGGTGATGCCTACCTGTACAACCTCGACCTCGAGGACATCACCGATGCGTATACGGACGACGACGGCTTCGCGCGGCTCGGTCCGATCGCTCCCGGAACGTACGCCATTGGGGCGGGGGTGTTCCGGCCGTACTGGACCGTCTATCTGACCTGCTTCGATACGACGACCGGCGCCGAGAATTTCCTCTTCGACGCGACCCTCACCGCCGAAACGATCAACGCCGACCCGCCGAACAACCTGATCCAGATCGATGCTGAGCGGGACTACGCCTGCCGCTACTACATCACACCTGGTGCGGGCGGAGGGAGCGGGGCGACCGGACCCGGACCGGTGATCCCCGCGGACCCGGCCGACGCCTCGGTCGGCGTCCAGATCTTCGATTGTCCGGAAGGCTACGACGGCGGTGAGTACGCCGACGACTGCGCCCCGACACGACGTCCAGTCGGTGTCACGATCAACGATGGGTACGACTTCGACGGGGCGACGGTAATCGCTGACCAGGCTGGGGATGACGGCCGGGCCGGCTTCATCGCGTTGCTTCGCGGCCAGTACTTCCTGGCCGTCGAGGACCTCTCGGCGACCAGCACCATCTACTGGTCCTGCTTCGACCTCGAGGGAGAGACCGAGCGGTTCGACCAGGACGGCTACCACAACCGGATCCGCTTCTATCTGGACACGAGCGCCGACTACTCCTGCCGGGTCTACCTCACGGCCAACGGACCCGAGTTGCCGGAACCGGGCACCGCCGGGACCGTCACCGTCCGGGTGTTCAACTGCCCGGAGAGCTATGACGGCCCAGACTGGGCGGTCGAGTGCCGGATGCCGATCGACACCTACCGGGTCGCCATCACCGGGTATCCGTCCTACGACGCGGAGGGTCCCAGGGGTCTGGAGATCTACGAGGGAGTAGCCGTCTTCCAGGACGTCCCACCGGGCACCTACGGCCCCGCGACGGACATTCCCGGCCACAGGACCAATCAATTCTCCGCCTGCGTCACCGGCGCCGGACCGATCGACGACCGGTTGATCGATGACGAGTCGAGCAATGGCACCGTCACGATCGCCGAGGAGGAGGGCGCGACCTGCGTCGTCTACATCATCCCGCTCTCCTTTCGCGCCTGATCGTCGCTGATCGCCTCCTGATCTCCCGTCGACACCGGATCCGATGGAACCGCCCATGACCCGCCGTTGCTCGGTGAGGCATGGGCGATCGTTACTGCCCGGTCTGGCGGGAACCCTTCCAGCGAACACGACGTCAGACAGGGTGACGCGGCCGGGATGTTCCCGACCGTGGTCATCCGGACGGGTGAGTCTCACCGCTGGACGACGGGCGGATGGCGTCCGGCTCCGGCCCGGTCCCGTGGGGGCGGACGGGTGCGGTGGGTGACTGACGGGTGACGAGATAGTGGTCCTGTAGCGAAATAGGGGAGTGGAACCCATGACACCGGTTATCGAGGCACATCGATCGATTCGCTGGGTGGCGGCCTTCGCCATGACGATCGCGCTGCTGGCCGCCATGCTGCCGGCCTTCGGCCAGTCCGTCGCCGCGCAGGAGGACGGGTCCGGTGACGGCTCACCGGAGACCGGTTCGATCACGGTCCAGATGTGGACCTGCCCGGTCGATTACGCGGGCAGTGAGTTCCTGACGGACTGCATCGCGGGAGAGATCCCGTACGAGCTGATCCGGACCAACCCAAGCGGTGAGACCCTGAGCGCCCAGAGCGGTTTCGACGGCTTCGTGACGTACGCCGGTGGTGACGCCGGTGCCTATCAGCTGGCTCTGCAGATTCCCGGTGACTTCTCCGGCTTCTACTACGCCTGCTTCGACGGCTCCGATGTCTTCCAGTTTGACGGCTCAAGCAACGTGATCGACTTCAACCTCACCGCCGGCGCCTCGCTGTTCTGCCGCTGGTACGTGATCCCGGAGAACGCGGCCGGGGAGTCTCCGGCGCCGAGCGCTGCCCCGAGCGCTGCCCCGAGCGATACCGGTTCGTCCGCGGCCGCCGTTCAGGTCTACCTCTGCCCGACCGACTACACCGGCGACGACTACCTGACCGACTGCGCGCCGAGCGACACGCAGATCCCGGTCTCGATCAACCCCGGCACGACCTACGACGAGTCGCAGGCCGTCTCCGCACCGACCGGGGCCGACGGGTTCGTCACGTTCGAGGGACTGACGCCCGGCGAGTACACGCTGGCTCTCGGCGTCCCGGGCGACTTCGCCCGGTTCTATTACGCCTGCTTCGATGTCACCTTCGGCTCCGAGGTCTTCGTCAAGAACGGCGACACCAACACCCTGTCGTTCATCATCGAGCAGGGCGGCGACCTGTCCTGCCGCTGGTACGTCATCCCGGAGGATGCCCGTGGTGAGGAGTCGCCGGCGGCCTCCGCCAGCGCCACCGCGCAGCCCAGCGCCGCGGCCAGCCGGACGCCGGGTGCGGTCACCGGCCTGCCCAGCACCGGCACCGGCACGGAGAACGACGGGGCGATGATCCCGGTCACCTCGCTGCTCCTGGTCCTGGGTCTGGCCGCGGTCGGCGTCGCGATGGTCTCCCGCCGGACGGCGACCAGCCGGTAGGCAACGCTCCCGCCACGCACCGCGACAACCTCGACGCCTGGACGGTCTCCGTCCAGGCGTCGTCGCGTCGTCGTCCAGCGCGCGCAATGGCGCCGGGTGACTCCGTTCCCCTGTGCATCGCCCGGGAGGGCGAATCCGACCTCGCCATGGACCGGTTGGCCGCCTCCGGGAGCCATTCCGCGGCTGAAAACGAGGGAATCTCGCCGGTTATCCGCCTCCGGATGACGCGCTTCCCGGAAGTGGGTGTAGCATGGGAGTGCTCCCCGCACGTCGGGCCACCCGCTGTCGTCGTGGTCCTAGAGGAGGAAGATCGGCCATGGATACGCTCGTACGTTCGTTGACCCTTCGTTGGCTGGCGGCGATCGCCGTACCGCTCGTCCTGCTGGCCGGACTACTGCCGGCGCCGGCCGTCTCGGCCGGGGCGGTGCTCATCCCGTCCAGCTTCCAGGTCTATCTCTGTCCGACCGACTACACCGGTACCGATTACCTCACTGATTGCGCACCTGGCGGCGCGGGTGACTTCGCCATCACCGTGACGGATACCGACCCGGTCAACCCGACCGTCACCACCGAGACCGACGCCGAGGGGTTCATCGAGTTCGGCACGGTGCCGGGCCCGGCCAATTTCGTCCTGGAGGTGCCCGGGGACTTCGCCCGGTTCTACTACGCCTGCTTCGACGGGGCCGGCGTCTTCCAGTTCGACGGGACCAGCAATGTCATCGACGTCACGCTGGTCGCTGGCGATGAGCTCGCCTGTCGCTGGTACGTGACCCCCGAAGACGCGAGCGGCAATCCGCCATCGCCGTCGCCGTCTGAGTCGGCGCAGGGAACCACCGCTGACTTCCAGGTCTTTATCTGCCCGAGCGAGTACACCGGGGACGACTTCCTGTCCGACTGCGCGCCGACGGAGACCGGGATCGGCATCCTGATCGCCGAGGGAACGACCTTCGATCCGGACAATGTCATCGCGCAGGGGGAAACCGGGGCGAACGGTGAGGTGAGCTTTACCGGCCTCGTCGTGAAGGAATACTCGGCGGCCCTGGAAGTGCCCGGCGATTTCGCCCGGTTCTATTACGCCTGCTTCGATGTCACCTCGGGAAGCGAGTCATTCCTGTTCGACGGTGACGCGAACCTGCTGCCCTTCGGGTTCGCGGAGGACGGCGCCGCCATCTCGTGCCGCTGGTACGTGATCCCCGTCGATGCCCGTGGCGTCAGCGCGTCGCCGAGCGCCTCCGCCCCCGCATCGGCGGCACCGACGGTCGCGCCATCGCGAGCCCCACGCGCCTCCGGAACGGCGGGGCCCATCAACGTCCTGCCGAGCACGGGCACCGGTCCGGCCTCCGGTGGCGAGACGGGTGAATTCGCGTTCGTCGTCCTCGCGGTTCTCGCGGTCGGCACCGTGGTCCTGGTGACGCGGCGTCTGGCGTCGGCTCGCTGACGGACGCCGCGGGGAGCGCTCCAGGAATCGCGTCGCGGCGGCCCGGATCAGATGGTCCGGGCCGCCGGTGTTTTCGCCCGACCGGTGGTGAAACGAACAAGGATTGTCTCGCGTTACAGAGGACAAGCCGCCGGGGTGTTCCCGGGGATGCGACAGCGGCACGAGCGTCACCGCACCAGGGCTCCATGGCGGAGCCGGAGCGCACCTGTCAGGTCCCGCCTCGCCGAGGGGTTTGTGGGGACGGGGTGGCAGGAACCTCGCCAGCATCGTCGCCGGCCAATGGGAATGGATGGTCCGCAAGGAGTTGGGAACATGGAATCCGGGATAGCGTCACTCTCGTCACCGCGTCCACTTCGACTGTTCGTCCTCGTCGCGTTCGTGCTGGCCCTGATCACCGCGGCCCTGCCCGCGCCCGGCGCCTCGGCCGGCAATGTCTCCGAGGAAGGGAGCGCCCTGACCTACCAGGTCTACGTCTGTCCGATCGACTACACCGGGACCGAGTACCTCGCCGATTGCACCGCCGGGCCCGACCCGATCGGGCTCACCCTGTACGGGAACGCCGGCCAGATCGACCGGAGCGGGGCGACCGATGAGAACGGGTTCCTGACCTTCGTGAACATCCCGGCCGGCACCGTCACCGCGTCGCTGGATGTCCCGGGGGACTTCGCCCGCTTCTACTATGCCTGCTTCGCCCTCGACCCGGCGTCCGGCAACCAGATCTTCCAGTTCGACGGCACGGGCAACCAGCTGACGCAGACGCCGAGCGGCGCGCCCGGTTCGGCCCTGCTCTGCCGCTGGTACGTCACCCCGGAGAGCCAGGGCGGCCCGTCGCCCGACCCCGCAGGGACCGGAACGGCCCAGGTCCAGGTCTACATCTGTCCGACGTATTACGCTGGCGACGACTTCCTGACGGACTGCGCCCCGTCGACGACGTTCGCCATCCCCGTCGACCTGAACCCGGGGACGACGTACAATCCCGCAAACAGCGTTACCTCCTACACCGACGCCACGGGGACCGCCGCGTTCTATGGGCTCGATGCCGGGGACTACACCCTCGCGGTCGGCGTTCCGGGCGACTTCGCCAGCTTCTACTATGCCTGCTTCGACACGACCTCCGGCTCCGAGAGCTACCTGTTCGACGGTGATCTCAATCTCATCACCTTCGGGCTCGCGGATGGCGGCGATTTCTCCTGCCGCTTCTACGTCATCCCGGAGGACGGTCGCGGCCCGTCACCGGCGCCCAGCCAGACCGAGCCCGACCCGGACATCGGCTCGATCGACATCCAGGTCTATGTCTGTCCGGTCGGCTACGCCGGGGACGAGTACCTGTCCGACTGCTCGCCGACGGTCACCCCCATCGGCGTCCTGCTCAGCCCCTCCGTGCCCTTCGACAGTGATGACTTCTTCGCCGCCGAGACCGTCGCCGAGGGCCGGGTCTGGTTCAATGGGCTGGAGGCCGACGGCTACAGTGTCGCCATCGATGTCCCCGGGGACTTCGCCGACTTCTACCATGCCTGTTTCGATGTCACGTCCGGGAGCGAGGTCTTCCTGTTCGCCGGCGACCTCAATACCGCGTCGTTCGACCTCGCCGACATCTTCGCCGTCTCGTGCCGCTTCTACGTGATCCCGGAAGACCTGCGCGGTGAGAGCGCCGCGCCCAGTGCCGCGCCTTCGGTGACGCCGAGCACCCGGCCCACGGCCACGCCGCGGGCGTCCTCCAGCCCGACCGCGATCAACGTCCTGCCGAGCACGGGGACCGGGCCGGACTCCGGGGACCCGGGCCAGGGCATCGCCCTGGCGATCGTGGCCATCGTCGCGGTCGCGGGGGCGGGCCTCGCGACCCGCCGGCTGGCCACGCCGAGGCGCTGATCGCCGCGGCTTCATTACCCGCTGGCTGTCGACCGCAATG
>CADCWK010000413.1 GCA_902806375.1 uncultured Thermomicrobiales bacterium | reverse complement strand
GGCCCCAGTCACCAGGCGGCCGATCCACGGGTGGACTCGGCGGGCGGCAACGGGTTCCCGTCACGGGGACACGGAGCGCGATCCGGGCGGGCGGGTCGTCTGGCCGTCGCGCCATCGGCGCGGGCCGTTGAGGCCACGGGTGCCGCTTCCAGGCCCGCCAGACGTCTCGGTGCCGCCGGGACGAGGCGACAGCTGACACGACCGGGATGAGTCTCCGGACAAGACGAACGCCCGCACCGTCGACGGCGCGGGCGTTCGTCTTGTCCGGGGCGTCACGATGGACGAACCTACCTGATCTCGTTGCCGACGCGGAGATCGGCCGGAGGCTGGTGCTGGTCGTCCTGAGCGGCGTAGGACGTCTCCCCGGGCTTTCCGTCCGCCGGCTCAACCTCGTCGTCGTCATAATCGTCGTCGTCATCGCCGTCATCGTCGTCGTACCGGGCATCGGCCTCGTACCCCGGCGCTTCGGCGAAGGCCGACGGCGCGGCCTCGTCGTCCACGCTTGCGGGTTCCGCATCGGGGCGCTGCGGCTCGCCGTACTGATTGGCGTACTGGGGGCCCGCCCGGTAGGCGTCCTGACCGTAGGACGCATCTTCCGGGTAGCCGTCGGGCTGCGGCTCGGCGTACTCGTCGTACTCGGCCTCCGGCCCGTAATCCGGGGCCAGCGGCGGGATCCCCAGCGTCTGCTGGACCAGCGGGTGAGAGATGTTCAACTCCGTCGTGACGAGTTCCTGCCCCTGCCCGTTGATCGTCGGTCGCTTGGTCAGGACCCCCTTGCGGAGGAACTCCATGACCTTGGCCTCGATGTGCTCGGACGGCAGGATCATCCGGTCCAGGAAGCGCCAGAGCGTGCGGCTCATGTGGCTCTGGGTCGGGACGAAGCCATCGTGGAGCTGGTCGATGTAGGCCGCGATCGCCCGGATCACGTCGGCGTCCACCTCGGCCGACTGCGCGATCTGGAGAGGGTCTTCCTCGCCGGCCGCCGCCACGAGGTCCGGGCTGACCGACCCCGGCACGCCGCAGATGATGATCCGCTTGCCCAGCCGGTTGCGCAGGCTGGTCACGAGGCGGATGAAATCCTTGTCGCCCGTGAAGAGCAGGAACGTCTGGATATCCGGCCGGGTCAGGGCCGTGTTGATGATATCGATCGCAAAGTTCAGGTCGGAGCGCGATTCGATCTTCTCGCGGCCGCTGGAGTCCGTCGAGCGCTTGGCAGGGTAGTGCTGGGCCTCGAAGCCGGCGACATCCAGCCGCAGGCGGACCTGGACGGGATGCTGGTCGAAGTCGGCATAGGCCCGGGCGACGCCCATCAGCCCGTACTTGAGCGCCTTGTCGCGCCAGGCCAGCGGGTCCGGTTCGCGCCCGTAACTGTTGATCGTCGAGTAGCGGATATTTTCGAAATCGACAAAGACGGCGACCTCATTGCTATAGCCACTCGGCCCGGCGCCAGGTTGGGACGAAATGTTCGGACCTTCGCCGGGACGCATTGGCCGGTTGATTCGGGGCGGCGCGGGAGGATAGCGGCGCTGCTGCAGCGGCCGCCGGTCCTGGCCATCGGCTCCGCCGCTCGTCGAGGATCGGTTGTCCACACACTCACCTGTACGTCTTTCGACCTGCCCGGACGAGACCGGACCGACCACATGTTTGACCGGTATCTCCGGTCCGTGTCCCGACCGCGTCCTATTGGGATGAAGCAAAGAGGAGACCGACGCCGAGACGTTCAACAAGATGGGGATCGACCTGTCACCTGCCCAGATTCTAGCACGGGGTCCTCGGCGCGCCGCCCGATGACCCCGGCCGGGCTGGCCGTCAGGCCGCCTGGACGCCGATCAGCGCGGCGCCGATCACCCCGGCGTTATCGCCCAGTTTTGCCTTGACGATGTCCACGCCGAGACCAGGAACGGGCAGTGATTCCCGGCGGGCATGGGCGCTCGCGACGTCGAACAGCCGGTCGACGGCCTCGATCACACCACCGCCGAGGATGATCCGGGTCGGGTTGAGCAGGTTGATCGCGGACGCCAGACCCAGTCCGAGGTAGTGACCGGCCTGGATGATGGTCTCCGTCACGAGTGGGTCGTTGGCTGCCACCGCCTTGGCCAGCACCCCGGACCGGATCGCCGTCCCGCCCGGTGCGTCGTCCGGCGACGGCGACAGCAGCTCGGAGAGGATCGAGGTGTGGCCACGCTTGAGGTCGCCGAGGAGGGAGCGGGTGATGGCCGTCCGGGACGCGTAGGCCTCCAGATGGCCCCGCCCACCACAGCCGCAGAGCCGGCCGTCCGCCTGGATGACGAGATGTCCGATCTCACCGGCGGTCGCCGTCGCCCCGGTGACGAGCTGGCCGTCGCGGACGATCGCGCCGCCGATCCCCGTCCCGACGAAGCAGCACAGGAAATCGTCGACCCCGACGCCGGCGCCGAAGTGCAACTCGCCGGAGGCCGCGATCTGGACATCGTTGCGCAGTGCCGTCGGCACGCCGAAGTGTGTCGTCAGGGCGTCCGCCAGCGGCAGGTCGACCGTGGCCTGGCTGAGGTTCGGCGTACCCAGCAGGATGCCGCGCTCGGCGTCGACCTGGCCCGCGATCCCCACGCCGATCCCGGCGACGGCTCCGCTGCCGGCGGCGACCCCAGCGTCACGGAGCGCAGCGTCACCGAGGTCGTAGAGCCGGCGGAGCAACTCGTCGGACGAGTCGACCGCCCGAGACTTCTTCTTGGCGCTGCCCAGCACCTTCCCGGTATCGACATCCACGACCGCCGCGAGGATCTTGGTGCCGCCGTAGTCGATTCCGAGACCCAGTCGTTGCGCCATGGTGTCTGCCTCCCGGCCTGGTCAGTGGGCGACTCGTCCAGTCCCGGACGGACCGCCCACGCGTGGTCCTGCGCCCATGAGGGTACGACGTAGCCCGGCTGCGGTCCAACGGGGCATGCCCGGCGGTCGCTCAGGGCGCGACTTCCAGCGTCACCGGGACGTTGCCGTCGATCGCCCGCGAGTAGGGGCAGACCTGGTGGGTTTCCTCGATGAGCCGCATCGTCGCCCCGGGCTCGCTCCCGGGGAGACTGACGCGCAACGTGACGGCCAGACCCCACCCGTCGTCCGCTGTCCGGCCGAGTGTGACCGTCCCGACGACCGTGGATTCACTGGTGTCGATCCCGTGCCGTTCCCCGACGACGGTCATCGCGCTCTGGAAGCAGGCCGCATAGCCTGCCGCGAAGAGCTGTTCGGGGTTGGTCCCGTCGTCCGGCCCGTCGGTCTCGCCGACCCCGGTCAGCCGGACGTCGAGCCGGCCGTCGCCCGAGCGGGCATGCCCCTCGCGCCCACCGGTCACGGTCGCCGTCGTGGTGTAGATGGGTTCGATGATGCTTCGGATCATCCGTGGTGCTCCAGTCGACCGCGTCCCGGGACACGGTGGGTCTCGGACGATGGCCAGTCATGGCGCCGCTGTCGCCTGGGCACAGGCACGTCGGTGACCATGGCGGCCACCCCGTCGTGGACGCTGTGAGACCCTCTGCGCCGGCGAGGCCCGCCGTCAGTGGCCGTCGCTCCCATCGGCCAGGCCGGCGGTCAGGCTGAACCCGGACAGACGCTCGATCGCGGTGACGATGCTGGAGTGGTCGTCGGTGTCATGCCCCGTAGCCGCCAGCGACTCGAACAGCTCGGTCACCACCGCCGAGACGGGCAGGGCGACGTGCTGCGCGCTGGCGGCGGCGCGGGCGATCCGCAGGTCCTTCCGGTGGAGTTCGACCCGGAAGCCTGGTGCGAACGTGTGGCCGACCATCGCGGCCGCCTTGAGCTCCATGACCCGGCTGGCCGCCAGCCCGCCGCTCAGGACCTCGATGATCTTCTGCGGGTCGACCCCGGCCCGGGCGCCCAGGACCAGGGCCTCGCTGACGCCGGCGAGATTGATCGCGACGGCGATCTGGTTGCACATCTTGACGGTCTGGCCCGCGCCGGAGTCGCCGACGTGGACGATCGTCGTTCCCATCGCCTGGAAGAGCGGCTGGGCCCGGGCGAAGTCGTCAGCCGAGCCGCCCACCATGATGCTGAGGGTCCCGGCGATGGCGCCCTTGTCGCCCCCGCTGACCGGCGCGTCGAGCAGCGAGGCGCCGTGACTGGCGAGGCGTTCACCGAGCTGGATCGTGGCGCCGGGGGCGATCGTGCTCATGTCGATCACCAGCAATCCGGGCCGGGCGGCGGCGATGATGCCATCCTCCCCGGTGATGACGCGCTCGACGTCCGGCGTGTCCGGCAGCATCGTGATGACGATGTCGCACGCCTCCGCCACTGCCCTCGGTGATCCCGCCGGCAGGAACGCGTCGTGTTCCGCCACCAGTTCGTCCACGGCGGCCTGGCTGCGGTTGTGGATGCGCAGCCGGAAGCCGGCCGCGGCGAGATTTCTCGCCATCGGCCGTCCCATGATCCCGAGGCCGATGAAGCCGATGGTTGCTCCCTGTCCGGTGTCTGTCATCGCTGGTCTCTCTCTGTCTGCCCGGTATGGCGCCGTCCGGGGTGTCCGGAACACCCGGGTACCCGTATTCACCCGGACAGGGAACCACGGTGCGCCCGCGACGGCAACAGGCTCCGGCCCGGGCAATGCGCCCGGGCCGGAGCCTGTTGCCGTTCACGGAGGTGCCTTGAGCGTCACGCGGACTAGGCCGGGCTCACCGCGAGGCTCATCCCGTCGAGGACGTTCCACATGGAGATGAACTGGTTCCAGTCGTAGAAGCGATTGCCGCCGGTGGCCGGGTCCGAGATGTAGACGCCATTCTGGTCGTACCCGTAGGCGACGACGACGTGATAGCCGGGGACCAGGAGGTACGTACTGCCGTCGGCCCCGGTCTCATAGAAACCGGTGTCGCCCCAGAGGCCAAGCCAGACTACGACGGGCAGTCCGGCGTCGAGGCGACTCGTCAGGGCGCCGGCATTGCCCTGGGCATAGAAGGTCTCGCCGTAGAAGCCAAACTGGGGCAGGGCCGCGGCGAGCGGCTCGGCGTAGACGCCGTAGTCGGTCGTGTTGCCCCACCACCCGGTGATGTCCCCGCGGTACCCGTAGTGGGGGTTGGCACTCCAGCCCACGACACTGTCGAAGGCGTACTCGCTGATCCCGCCCCCGAACGCGCCCGTCGCGATCTGCAGGGAGGCATATTCGCAGCTGAGGTTGCGCTGCTGGACATAATTGGGAACGGGGATGCTCGTCCCGCCGGATGGGGCCGCTGAGGACACCGCCGGGGCCGCGGCGACCGATGCTTCCGTCCACCAGATGTCGGCCGGGACGTCGAGGACCGCCGCGCTACTCGTGCAGCTCCCGCCGTTGTCGATCGTCACGTCGACGTGACCCAGGTACGACCCGGCGAGGCTGACCTCGACCCGGGCGTCGTCGCTGGCGTAGGCGGCACTGGTATCGAGATCGACGTACCCGACACCCGAGGCGCCGGTCACCGCCCGCTCCGACGCGAACACCTCACCGCCGACGACCAGGCCGGCCAGGATGTCCACACCGCCCAGCGCAGTCCCGTATTCCCGGACCTCGATGGCCACCGGGATCGTGCAGCCGACCGACGGGTTGACGCTCTTCACCGTGACCCAGGCATTGACCGAGCGTGCCATCGCCTGCGTGGTCGACGGTGCCAGAGCCGCTCCCCCGAGCGACAGGACCAGCAGCGCCACCATTGGACCGTTGAACCAGCGACGCATGCGCGAGACTCCCTCTTGGCGGGGAGTGGACCTCGCGTCCACCCCCGTCAGATCGACACTGGCCCGATTGCCAGGACCGGTCCGCCCTGCGGCGGGCGACGGTCCCTGTGACCCCGGGCGCCGGGGGCGATAGCGAGCGCGGCGATCCCGTTCCCATTCCCGGTCGGAGCGTAACAACTCCCGACGGGACTCGCCACCCGTTTGCGGTTAATTCATGAATCTGTTCGTACATTCTGTACGTAGCGACCGGTGACTGTCGGTCATGCCGGAGGGTCGCACGGGGATGGGTGACGGACCCGGCCAGTTCTGGTAGGCTGCGTGCTGCCTTTCGCCACTCGCATGCACGCGACGCCAAAGGAGCACGCCGGGCATCGGCGGGGGATGGAGGGTCGGCTCCCTGTCGCCTCCACCCCTGTTCCCGGCCGTGCCGCACGGATTGCTCCGCTCAAGAGCGACCCTGTCGAGCCGCCCATCACGTCGGCTGGCCGGACTGGCCACCGATCCCCGAGGTTCCCCCGCTCATGCCACGAAGCGTCAACGATACCGATCGCGCGATCATCCGGCTGCTGCAGCGGAACGCGCGGATGTCCTACGCCGAACTGAGCCGGGCCACCGGCACACCGGAATCGACCGTCCGTCGACGGATGGATCGCCTCCAGCAGCGGGGGGTGATCGAGTTCGCCATGGTCGCCGAGCCGAGCAAGCTCGGGTACGAGCTTCGGGCGATGATCGGCCTCCGGGTGGACCTGCATCGCCTCCAGGAGATCGCCGCCCAACTCAACGCCATGAACGAGGTGACCTTCGCCGCGTTCCTGACCGGCAACTTCGACATCATGATCCACGTGATCGTCGAGTCACAGGAGGACCTGGTCGGGCTCCTCACGGAGAAACTCTCCTCCATTGAGGGCGTCCGGACCACCGAGACGTTCGTCATGCCCTGGATCATCAAGCCCACGACCTCGTGGATCCTGCCGGAGCACGAGGCGCACCCGTCCCCGGTCGACAACGGGGACGACCTCGGCGACGACGATGAGGACGACGAGCCGGTAGCCAGCGGCGAGGATGGTCCATCCACCTTCGCTGACCGCCTCCGGCAGCGGAACGTGCGGAACATCACGACGATCAAGGAGACGTAGGGGGTTCCGGGTGGCGGACATCGTCGTCCGCCGGTCCGGGGCGCGTGGAATACTTGCGGCCATTGATCCACGAGTCGGTGCAAGGAGCAGGTCAGGCGATGCGAGACGAGAAGCGGATGGCGCCCGTCGAGCGCGAGAGCGGTCCGGGCGGCACCAGCCAGGCGATCGAGGCCCTGTCGACCGAGGATCGGCACTTCCCGCCCTCGGAGGCGTTCCGGGCGCAGGCGAACGTCGCGGACCCTGATGTCTACGCCCGCGCGGCCGCGGACCCGGAAGGCTACTGGGCCGAGCAGGCCAGTCAACTCGACTGGTTCGCCCCATGGCAGACCGTGCTGGACTGGCAGCCACCCTTCGCGCGCTGGTTCGACGGTGGGCGCCTCAACGTCGCGCACAACTGCCTCGACCGGCATGTCGCCAACGGGCTCGGGGACAAGGTCGCGTACTACTGGGAGGGTGAGCCGGGCGACCGCAAGGTCATCACCTTCTCCGGGTTGCTGGACGATGTGCGGCGGTGCGCCAACGCGCTCAAGGCCCTCGGCGTCGGCAAGGGCGACCGGGTCGCGATCTATCTGCCGATGATCGTCGAGTTCCCGGTTGCCGTCCTCGCGTGCGCCCGCATCGGCGCGCCACACACCGTCGTCTTCGGTGGCTTCTCGGCCGACTCGCTCCGGGACCGGATCAACGACGCCGGCGCGAAGGTGGTCATCACCGCCGACGGCGGCTATCGCCGTGGCAAGACCGTCGCGCTCAAGCCGCAGGTCGATGCGGCCTTGGCCGACGGTGCCTGCCCCTCGGTGAGGCACGTCCTCGTCGCGAATCGGACCGGTGACGCGGTCGGGATGGTCGCGGATCGCGATGTCTGGTGGGACGACCTGGTGCCGGGCCAGGAGCTCGACTGCCCGGCCGAGCCGATGGAGAGCGAGGACCTGCTTTACCTGCTTTACACGTCGGGAACCACAGCCAAGCCCAAGGGGATCGTCCATACCACCGGTGGCTACCTGACCGGAGTCGCCTCGACGTTCCGGTCGGTCTTCGACATCAAGCCCGACGACGTCTACTGGTGTGCCGCCGACATCGGCTGGGTGACCGGCCACAGCTATATCGTCTACGGCCCCCTGGCCAACGGCACGACTGGGGTGCTGTACGAGGGTGCGCCGGACTTCCCCGACCCGGCCCGATGGTGGGAGATCGTCGAGCGGTACAGGGTCACCGTCCTCTATGCGGCGCCGACAGCGATCCGGGCGCACATGAAGTGGGGCGCCCAGTTCGCCCAGAAGCACGACCTGTCGTCCCTGCGGTTGCTCGGCAGCGTCGGCGAGCCGATCAACCCGGAGGCCTGGATCTGGTACCACCACCACATCGGCGGTGACCGGGCACCCATCGTCGATACCTGGTGGCAGACGGAGACGGGCGCGATCATGATCAGCCCGCTGCCGGGGATCACCGATCTCAAGCCCGGCTCCAGCACCATCGCCCTGCCGGGGATCGACGCCGCCATCGTCGACGAGGCGGGCAAGCCGGTCGGACCCAACGAGGGCGGCTACCTCGTGATCAACAAGCCATGGCCCTCGATGCTGCGCGGGATCTACGGGGACGACAAGCGTTACCGGGAGACGTACTGGAGCCGGTTCCCCGGCCGCTACTTCCCGGGGGACGGCGCCCGCTATGACGGCGATGGCTACACCTGGCTGCTGGGCCGGGTCGACGACGTGATGAACGTCTCTGGCCACCGGCTCAGCACCACCGAGATCGAGAGCGCCCTCGTCAGCCACGAGCTGGTGGCCGAGGCGGCCGTGGTCGGGGTGAGCGACCCGATCTCGGGCGAGGCCCCAGTCGCGTTCGTCACCCTCCGTGATGGCAGCGCCGTCAGCAAGGAGCTGGGCGAGACGCTCCGTCAGCACGTCGCGCTGAAGATCGGGGCGATCGCCCGGCCGAAGTCGGTGATGTTCACGCCGGACCTGCCGAAGACCCGCTCGGGGAAGATCATGCGCCGCCTGCTGCGCGACATCGCCGCCGACCGCCCGCTCGGCGACACGACGACGCTGGCCGACGCCGGGGTCGTGGACCTGATCCGGGATGCCAGCCGGAGCGGCAAGGAGGAGTAGCCCGCTCCCTGGACCGTCGGCGCGGCGCTCGTCGGGCGCTGGCGAGGACCACGGGCATCAGGCCGCCTCGGCTCGTCGGGGCGACGCCGGCGCGCCCGGCCCCCGGAGCGGCCGTCGCCGTGATGGGTGAGCAAGCCGTCCGTGCGCCAGCCCACGTCGTCTCCCGGGGGCTAGCTCCGGATGCGAGCGACGAGCGCCCGCAACCGGTCAGGGACCTCGAGCTCGATCCCGAGCAGTCGGACGCCGAGGCCCAGCGTCGCCGGGTAGACCGTAGCGACGACCAGCGTCGCGAGCGCCAGCGTGACCAGGCGCGTCAGGTCCGACGCCGCTCCCGAGTCGCCGCCAAGGCCGATGCTGATCATGAACGCGGTCGCCGCGCACAGCAGCCCGCCCGCGAGGCTGACCCCGATGATCGCCCACGGCATGGCGTGCCAGCTCCGGAACGGGCGCTGACCGAGGGCCAGCGCCCCGGCCAGCGTGACGATCCACTGGCACGAGTTGGCCAGCACGAGGCCAGTCATTCCGAGCGGCCCGACCAGCGCGAAGGCGACGACGACGTACGCGACGGCCCCGGCGACGGCGATCAGCAGCGGGGTGTGGGTGTTCTTGCGGGCGTAGAAGGCGAACAGCAGCACCTGGGCGTAGCCCGCGGCCAGGGTCCCCGGCAGATAGCCGAGGAGGGCACGCTGGATCTCGCCGGCCGCGATCGCGTCGGTCTCACCGTTCTGGAAGATGAGGCGGACCACCGGGCTGGCCAGCGCCGTGAGCATCAGCGTGACCGGCACGATCAGCAGCGTCACGAAGACCAGGGCCCGCCGGAGCGTCCGGGCGAATGCGAGCGGGTCCGCGTCCTCGTGGTGTCGCGACAGCGACGGGAGGGCCGCCAGCGCCACCGCCGCCGCGACCAGACCAAGGACCGTCTGGACCAGCGTCGTCGCGAAGCGCATCGCCGAGACGGTGCCCTCGGAGACGCCGCTGGCGAGGTTCCGGTCGATGACCATGACGGCCGTCGTGATGAGCAGGCTGCCGGTGACGGGGATGCTGAGCCGGATGACGGTCCGGACCGCCGGGTGCCGCAGATCGAGGCTGGGTCGGACGAGCAAGCCCACCCGGTGCAGGGCCGGTAGCTGGAGCAGCACGATCGCGAGCGCACCGAGGACCGTCCCGAGGGCGAGGCTGTGGATGCCGATCGCCGCCGAGAGCGCGACGGCCGTGGCGATGAAGACGAGGTTGCGGGTCGCCGAGCCGAAGGAGGGGGCTGTCGGCCGGCCCGTCGCGTGGAGACCCGCCATCAGCACGGACCCCAACCCGAGCAGGGGCACGGCTGGCAGGATCCAGCGCACCAGCTCGACGGTGAGGTCGATGGTGGCCCGGTCGGGCGACTCCCCGATCGGGAACAGGCCCGTCAGGACCTCGACGACGGCCGGCGCCCAGATCATGCCGGCCGCGCTCATGACCAGCGTCGCGGCCAGGATCAGCGTCATCAGCGCGCTCATCGCCCGGCGGACCTGGGCGATCCCACCACCGCTGGCGACCATCAGACCGGCCAGGGCCGGGATCATCGCGGCCTGGAGGACGCCGTTGCTGGTCAGTTCGAAGATCGTGCTCTGGACGTTGTCGGCGAGGACGAAGGCGTCGGTCTCGCCGCCGCTGCCGAAGCGCGACGAGATGACCGACTCGCGGACCAGGCCCAGCACGCGACTCAGGGCCGTCCCGACCATGAGGATCAGAGCCAGATTGACCAGCCTGCCGGGCGGTGTGGACCGGTCGACGCCTCCGGGGTCATCGCCGGCTGGGTATGGGCCGCTCCCGGCTGTCCCCGGCAGGGCTGGCCCGGACGGACCGACCCGGTCCACGGACGGCTGGTCCCGGGCCAGAGGCGGGCCAGGGACGCCATGAGTGCCGGGTGCCGGTTCCACGGGGCGGGTCGCGGTCGGGGGAGGGCCACCGGCCACCGCCGGTGGCACACTCACCGGAACCGGTACCAGGCGATCAGGACCGGGATCAGGGCGTAGATCAGGTCGGGGATCAGGCGCAGCTGCAGGAAGTAGGTCGCGTACTCGCCCAGCTGGTTGACCTCACTGAGCGGGATCGCGAGGCGCTGGGACAGCACGACCCGGCTGACGACGAGTCCCGCGAGAACGATCCCGATCGCGAGCACCTGGAGGTCGCGGCCGCGCTTGAACTTCGCCGCCCGGGCCATGACCTCGACCGAGCCGAAGCCGAGCGCGAGCGCGAGGTAGAACTGCCAGGCCGGGAAGAAGCCCCAGACGACGCCGACGAGCAGCGCGACGGCCAGTCCGAGGCCAGCGGCGCGAGCGATCGATGTCGCTGGCGTGCGGTAGGTCGGCAGACCCCGGACGCCCGCGCAGTCGGGGCAGCGGAGCCCGACCGGGGTGCGAACGGCCTCCTTCGGGCAGATTGGCTTGGCGCAGCGCGAGCAGCGCAGGCGGGTCATCACATCCTTGTGATAGGTGCAGGGGACCTCACCGGTCGCGGTGGCGGTCGAGGGGTAGGGCGGGGGCGCTGTCATGCTCTGCTGGTCATCCTCGGCGGAACTGCGGGTGCGTCGGGGCCATCGCCGATGATCCTGTCGCGCTCGCAAGGATACGCGATCCCGTGAGCGCGGACGTCACGACCCTCCGGGCGGACCGGTCCCGGCGCCCAATCCGGCCGGTCACCATCGCGAGGTGGGTGAGCGTCCCGTTCAGCCACGGGCGCGGATCGGCAGCCAATGTCCGGAAAAATGGGACGGGACCGACCACTGGTCGGTCCCGTCCGGATCGCGATCGTTGCTCGTTGGGCAGGTTACGCCTGCGCGTTGACCGGCTCGGCGGCCTCGTCCTCGACGGGCGCCACCTCGGACTGGGCGTTCGCCTGGGCATTGGCACGACGGGTGGCGGCGGTCGCCTCCCGCTCGCGGGCCTCGGCCTCACGCTGGCGGGCGTCCGCCTCGAGCTGGGCGGCGCTCCGGACCTGGAGGCGCTCCTGGCGCTTCGAGACCTTGCGGCCCGCGGTCTGGCTGGCTTCCATGCGCTTCATGAAGCGCTCGACCTGGCCGGCCGTGTCGATGATGCGCTGCTCGCCGGTGTAGAAGGGGTGACAGACGCCGCAGATGTCCGTCCGGATCTGCGCCTTGGTCGAGCGCGTCTCGAACGTGTTGCCGCAGGCGCAGACCGCGGTCGCGACCTGGTAGGTGGGGTGGATCCCTGGCTTCATGGATGAAACCTTTCGTTGTCTACGTCAGACTGATTCCATCCAGCCTGCACACAAGACGAACCGGCCATGACCTGGGCCTGACCGGTCCAATGGACATAATGATACCACGTATCGCCGCGACGTGCTAACCGATGGTTAGTCGGCCGCGAGTTCGTCGAGCGTGGCGACCGTCGGTGCGGCCATCGTCAGGCGACGGGCCTCGCCGGGGGTCATCAGCATCTCGCGCGCGCCGCCGACGGGATAGACCTCGGGCGGGTAGACGCTGATCCGCCGGCGGAACCGGCTGATCGGCTCGAACCGGACGACTCCGTCGATCATGGCGAAGATCGTGTGGTCCTTGCCGATCCCGACGTTGTGGCCGAGGCGGAACTCGGTCCCGCGCTGGCGGACGATAATCGTGCCGCAGTTGATGAGCTGGCCGTCGGCGCGCTTGACGCCGAGCCGCTGCGCGTGGCTGTCGCGACCGTTTCGCGAACTACCGGCGCCCTTCTTGTGAGCCATGGGGAACCTCCGTGGAGTCGGTGCCCGGCGAACCCATCACCGGGGCGACGATGCTAGGCGTTGATCGCCGTGATGGCGAGGCGGGTCAGGCTCTGGCGATGGCCGGTCCGGCGACGATAGCGCTTCTTCGGCTTCATCTTGAAGACGATGATCTTCTCGCCCCGGTACTGGGTCTCGATCGTCGCGGTGACCGCGGCGCCCTCGAGCATCGGGGCGCCGATCTTTGGCTCCCCGTTGCCGCCGACCATCAGCACGCGGTCGATGGTGACTTCCGAGCCGGCATCGCCCTCGAGTCGCTCGACGGCGATCAGGTCACCGACGCTGACGCGATACTGCTTGCCACCAGTCTCGATCACCGCGTAGTGACCGAGCGGCGCCGGGCCCTCCGGGCGAACGGGACCACGCTTCGGCCGGTCGGATGTCCGCTTGCCACGAGAACCCGCAGGCGAGGCGACAGCCGCCGCCATGACTGGCTCGGCGGCCCCGGCGGAGACGGTCGTCGCGTCCGCCGTGACCACGACGGGCTCGGCGTCGTCCGGCTCCGTAGCAGCGGCGGGATCGGCCACGACCAGCTCAGCGGTCGCGGAAGCGTCCTCGCTGACCGTCTCCGGCGTTGCCTCGGGGGCGACCGGCGTGTCGGAGGTCGCCGGGACCTGGTTTTCCGCTGTGTCCTTCGAATCGGTCATTCTTCGTCGCTTTCGGGCTTGCATCGATTGGACAGGCTGGGACGGTTGCCCGCACCCGCCAGCCCCGGCCCGGGTGCGGCGGGCACACAAAACGGGACGCACTGGCGCCCGCAGACGGCACATGGTAGCACATCGCGGCGCCCCGGGGCCCGCCATCCTCGTCGGGACGACCGGCCTTCCAGGGCCACGGATCGGTGCCCAACGCTCAGACCGCCGGGCACCGCTGCCGCTGCATCGACTCCGTGGGGTGACACGGCTTCGGTCCGGACCCTACCATATGGGGTGCATCGTCGGTCGCATCCGGCCACTACCTCCTCGGAGGGGTCACTCCGGCCCCGGTTCCCTCCATCTGAAAGCGATCCGTTGACCACCCATCGCAATGCGCTCATCAACCCAGCGCGGCAAGCCTCTCCCGGCATCGGTGGCAGCGGCGCCTCCGCTGTCGTTCGGATCGGGACGCGGGGCTCCGCGCTGGCGCTGGCCCAGGCCCGGCTCGTCGCCGGCCTGCTCGCCGAGCGGCAGGTCCCCGCGGAACTGGTCGTCATCCGCACGCAGGGAGACGCGGACCAGACGACGCCCCTCGCGCTGATCGGTGGCCAGGGCGTCTTCACGTCGGCCCTCCAGGACGCCCTGCTCCGGGACGAGATCGACCTCGCCGTCCATTCGGCCAAGGATCTCCCGACGACCGAGCACCCGGACCTGGAACTGGTCGCGTTCCTCTCCCGCCAGGACCCGCGGGATGTCCTGGTCTCGGCCAGCGGACCCGACCTCGCCTCCCTGCCGGCCGGAGCACGCGTCGGGACGTCGTCGCGGCGGCGGATGGCCCAGCTCCTCGCCGTGCGGCCAGATGTAGAGATCGTCGATCTGCGCGGCAACATCGATACGCGGATCCGGCGAGCGACCGGTGGCGACCTCGATGCCGTCGTCCTGGCGGCTGCCGGTTTGCACCGGCTCGGCTGGCACGACCGGATCACCGGCTACCTCCCACTGGATCAGTTCGTCCCGGCCCCGGGTCAGGCCGCTCTGGCCCTCGAGATCCGCCGCACTGGCCCGGGGATCGCCAGCCGGGCGGCCGAGCTGGACGAGCCGGACGTCTCGGCCTGCGTCCGGGCCGAGCGAGCCTTCCTGCGAGCCATCGGGTCGGGCTGCACGACGCCCGTTGGCGCCCACGCGACGGTCGAGGGGAACGCCATCCGCCTGCGGGCGATGGTCGCGTCACCGGAGCTGACCGACCGGCGCTGGGGCCTCATGGATCTCGACCGCGACGGGGCCGAGGCCGGGGCCGCCCGGATGGCCCGTGAGCTGGCCGGACTCGTCCGAGCTGACCGGCGGGCGCGTCGCTCGACCCTGGGTGACGCTGGCGGCCGGCCAACCGTTCTAGTCACCCGGCCGGGCCACGCCGGGCAGGGGCTCGGGCGGGCGGTGGTCGAAGCCGGTGCCGTCGCGATCGTCGAGCCGATGCTCCTTATCGAGCCGGTCCGGTCCATGCCGGTGGACGAGGCACTGCGGGTGGCGCGGTCGGGAGGGTTCGACTGGGTCGCGTTCACGAGCGCCAACGCGGTCGAGGGCGTCATCGCCAGCCTGCCCGCGGTCGAGGAGTTGCCCGTCGCGTTCGCCGACGCCCGGCTGGCAGTTGTCGGCGAGGCGACGGCGGCCGGGCTGCGATCGGCCGGGCTGGAGCCGGCCGTCGTGGCCGGTCGGTCGGACGCCCAGGGACTCGCCGCGGCGATGATTCGAGCCGGGGTCGCTGGTGACACGGTCTGGCTGCCGTCCGGTAACCTGAACCGGTCCGACCTCGCGGATGCCCTCACCTCGGCGGGGGCGAGCGTCACCGTCACCGAGGTCTATCACGTCGATACGCCGGTCGCCCTGTCCCGGGACACGCACGCGGCGCTGCTGCAGGGCGACATCGACGCGGTCCTGTTCGCCTCGCCGTCGGCGGTCCGGCACATGGTCGACCTGCTCGGCCCCGACCGGGCCACGCTCGACGACACGGCGATCGTCGCGATCGGGGAGATGACGGCGTCCGAGGTCCGCCGGCTGGGTCTCACCGTCGCCGCGGTGGCCGACACCCCATCAGACGATGGCCTCATCGATGGACTCTACCGGGCGCTCGGTGCCCGGACCCCTCCCGTGGACATGTCCGGAGCGACCAGCCAATCGATCGGACAGGAAGTAACCCCATGACGATCCCATCGATCGCCACTGATCTGGCCGTCCCGTTCGCCCGGCACCGCCGGCTGCGCCGATCCACGGGCGTCCGGGCACTGGTCCGCGAGACCAGCCTGTCGGCCGCCGACTTCATCTACCCGTTGTTCGTCACCGAAGCGCGGGGCCGACGGACGGAGATCGGCAGCATGCCCGGCCAGTCCCAGCTGTCGATCGACCTCCTCGCCGGCGAGATCGACGAGCTGGCCGGGCTGGGCATCGGCGCCGTCCTGCTGTTCGGGCTCCCGAACCACAAGGACGACCAGGCGTCGGGGGCCTATGACGATGCGGGGGTCGTCCAGCGGGCCGTCCGGGAGATCAAGCGACACGCCCCCGACATGGTCGTCATCACCGACGTCTGCAACTGCGAGTACACCGCGCATGGACACTGCGGCATCCTGGTCGACGGAC
>CADCWK010000412.1 GCA_902806375.1 uncultured Thermomicrobiales bacterium | reverse complement strand
GGCGTTGTAGTTCCGTCGCCCCGGTGCGAGTCGCGTCGCCTCGAGGTGCCGGTCGCGCCACTGGCGAACTTCGCCAGGAAGGTCGTCGCGTCGTCGACGGTCACCGGGCCCATCTCGGCCCCGGCCGCGGCGCTCAACCCGGCGCCGCCGGTGCTGGCCGCCTCGACCGGCCGCTCCTTGATGAAGGTGGAGAGCGTCCCGACCACGTCGGTGACCGGTCCGATCAGGTACTGGGCGAGGTCGAGACTGTGGGCGGCGATATCCCCGAGTGCGCCGGAACCGGCCAGTTCCTTCTTCATCCGCCAGACCAGCGGGAACTCGGGATCGAGGATCCAGTCCTGGAGATACGTCCCGCGCCAGTGCCGGATCTCGCCCAGACGGCCGCTCTCGATCAGCGCCCGCGTGAAGGCGATGGCCGGGACCCGGCGGTAATTGAAGTTGACCATCGCGATCAGGCCGGGCGTCTTCGCCTGGGCGGCGCGGGCGGCCTGGACCATCTCCGCGGCTTCCTCGAGTGTGTTGGCCAGGGGCTTCTCGCAGAGGACGTGCTTGCCCGCCTCCAGCGCGGCGATGGTGATCTGCCGGTGGGTGTTGCCCGTCGTCGCGACATCGACCAGGTCGATGTCGTCGCGCTGGACGAGCTTGCGGTAATCGGTCTCGTACCCCTCGTAGCCGAGCTTTCCGGCCGCCTCCCGGACGCCGGCCTCGTCGCGACCGCAGACCGCGACCAGCCGCGGGGCCGGATCGATGTCGAAGAACCGCGGCAACTGGCGATAGGCATTGGAATGCGCCCGGCCCATGAACTTGTAGCCAACCAGGCCGACGCCGACGGTCGCCATCTCTCTTGCTCCTTCACGCCCGTGGAAAAGAACGACGGACAGCGAGAGTACCGCTGCCCGCCGCCGCTCGGATCAGATCAGGCCCACCAGACCTCGGACGGCTGCTCGGTCAGGATGCTGTCCTTGAGGAACTCCACCGCGCGGGTGAACCCCTGGTTGGTGCTGAGGATGCTGTCCTCGTGCTCGATCGAGATCGCCCCGTCGTAGCCCGCCAGCCGCAACTCGCTCAGCATCGCCCGCCAGAATTCGGGACCGTGGCCATAACCGACCGTCCGGAAGATCCACGACCGGTTCTTCTCGTCGGTGTACGGCTTGGTGTCGAGGACGCCGTTGCGCCGGATGTTCGGCATGTCCAGCCAGGTGTCCTTGGCGTGGACATGGAAGATCGCGTCGCCCAGTTCCCGGATGCAGACCAGCGGGTCCATCTGCTGCCAGAACAGGTGGGACGGGTCAAAGTTGACGCCGATCGCGTCGCCGCCGATCTCGCGCAGCCGCCAGAAGCTCTCGGTGTGGTAGGCGACGAAGCCGGGGTGCAACTCGATGGCGACCCGGACGCCGTTGTCCTTAGCGAACCTGCCGGCCTCGCTCCAGTACGGCTGGACCTTCTGGTTCCACTGCCAGTCGAGGATCTCGAGGAAGTCGGTCGGCCACGGGCAGGTCACCCAGTTGGGGTACTTCGCGCCGTCATGGTCACCGGGGCAGCCGGAGAACGTGATGACGTTCTGGACACCCAGCTTCGCCGCGAGCCGGACGGTGTCGCGGAACACGGCATCGTCGGCCTGCGCCTTGGCGGTGTCCGGGTGGAGCGGGTTGCCATGGCAGGACAGGGCGCTGATCTCGAGCCCTCGGCTCTCGACGGCACTCCGGAACGCGGCCAGCTTGGCGTCGTCCGCGAGCAACTCGGACGGGACGCAGTGGGCGCTGCCGGGGAACCCGCCACAGCCGATCTCGACGGCCTCGCAGCCGGTGTCCCTGATGTAGTCGAGGGCCTCTTCGAACGGGCGCTGGGCGAAGAGAACGGCGAACACTCCGACTTTCACGGGCTTTCCTCCATCGGTTGCCGGGGACGATCGATCATCGGGCCAGGTCAGGATTGACGCTCGCGGTGCAGCCGCCAGAGTCACGCCACCGGCCAGCAGGTGCCGATCATACCAAGCATTCGCCGGCCGGTTCCGGTGTCGACGGTCGCTCGGTTCACCCCGGCTCCTGCCCAGCGGAAGGGTGAGCGCGGACCCGGACCGGCATCGCGCGTCCGCGTGACCGAGCGTCTCCGCATGCCCGTCGACCTCTCGTCGATCGTGCCGGGCGAGTCACGGGGGAGCAGCGAGGGAGCCTGTCCGGAGGTTCCCGGTTTCCTCCTCAGAAGGTCCTCGCGTGGTGGCGAAAAGCCCGCCAGAGTCGCGATTTACTGGATATTGACGTACAAATGTTCTATAATACTTATGTCGCTGACCGGCCTCCCCGTACCGGTGACGCATCCAAGGAGACACCCATGAGTACAGCGTTCTCGCCGGTCTCCCGCGACCGGAACGATCCGACCATCACCCCCCTGACCCTGCCGAACCGCCGCCCGACGCCAACCGCCGCGACCGCGCGCGACGCCGCCCGGATGCTCCGCACGATCGCCACGCTGATCGAGCAGACGTCGAACAACCCCTACCGCGTGGCGGCCTATCGCCGCGCCGCCGCGCTGCTCTCGGAGAGCGACCGGGACCTGCACTCCCTGCTGGTCCAGACCCGGCACGGCGCGGAACTGGACCTGCCCGGGCTCGGTGAGCGGATGCGACGCAAGCTGGGCGACCTGCTGACCACCGGGCGGATGGGCTTCACGGTCGAGCTCCAGCCGACCCTGCCACCCGGTGCCCGCTCCCTCATGGCGATCCGGTCCGTCGGTCCCCGGACGGCTCTGCGGCTCAGCAATGAGCTCGGCCTGACGACCATCGCCGAGGTCGCCACCGCCGCCCGCCACGGGCACATCCGGCGGCTGCCCGGTTTCGGCGTCCTCCGGGAGCGTCAGATCCTGCGCGGTGCGCTGGACCTGCTGCCCGCGGGGTTCAGCGCGGGAGACCACGCCAGCCAGTCCCTGCCGGCCTCTGGTGGTCAGACGCCGGCGACCCCGGCCATCCGGCGCTTCACGCCGGCCCTCGAACAGCTCCCCCTGACCGAGGCGGCCTGACAGCGAGAGCGGCGGTTGAGGCAGTGACCTGCCTCAACCGCCGCTTCGACGTTTCCGCTGGTCGACGGGTATCAGATCGACGAGGATCACCCGTCCACCCGCGGAGCCTGTAATGGACACCCGGTGCGATGCGACGAAGGCATCGAACGGCCCGAGTGCGGCCAGCTCCATGTCCCCTTCGACCTCGATCCTCCCGGCGACCACGAACCCGACGAGCGTCGATCCGGGGGTGGAGACGACCAGCGAGCCAGGGATGTCGATCGCGCTGACAACCGGCCTGAACCGCCCACGGCGAGTCAGGACATTGAAGGCGCGACACGGCCGCCCAGGGAGCCTCGCCACCGTCGGGACATCGCCGGGGAAGCGGAGCGCTCCCTCGCATGGATGGAGCAGTCGCGCCGGCTGGCCATCAACCGCGAGTTCCACCGGCCCACCGTCCAGTACCCGGAAATCCCGGTCGGTCTCCGGGTAGTCCGAGAATGGCCCGGAGCGGGCAATGGTCGCGACGTTGATCCGCCAGTCGAACGGATCACCCGGACCACCCGCCCCCGAACCGGGGGACATGGCAATATCGACCGCCATCCCGCCGCCGTTCTTCCATGGCGTCTCGACCAGGGCATCCCAGTGAACGATTCGCAGCGTTGACCGGTCCATGGCCCTGTCCATCGTTCAGCCGGGCTGGAGCATCCAGTGCGTTCCGCCGTCGGCCGAACTGACCAAGCGCCGGCAGAGAGTTACCGGGTGCGGGAGGGCATGTCAACGGTCCTGGTCGACCGCGTCGGCACGTCGGGGAGGAGGGCCCGCACGCCTTCCCGATACCGGCCGGCCGCGAGCTCGCCCAGCACGACCCGCTGGACGATGTAGCCCTCGAGGAGCCCAAGAATCACCATGGCTACCGAGGTCGACGAATCCTCGCCGAGATCGTACCCCTCCTCGCGCTGACGGTCGATCACGACCGAGAGGCGTTCGGCGAACCCTCTCACCCGCTGGTCGAAAAGGTCAGCCAGACGCGGGACGGAGGCCGCCTCCGACCAAACCTGGAGGGCGATCGACGGCTCCCCTCCTTCGCGTTCGAGCCGATCGATACGGTCCAGCAGATGCAGGACCATGGCGACCGGTGATGGGGTCGCGTCTCCATCATCCGCCGCCACGATCGGAGACAGGCTGTCAAAAGCCTGGAGGGAAATCGCCGCGACGATGTCCTCCTTGCTGGGAAAGTACCGGTAGACAGCACCGGCTGAAAGGCCAGCCTCCCGGAAGATATCCTGCATCGATGTGCGATGAAACCCCTGCCGGATGAAGCAGAGACGGGCGGCATTGAGAACCTGCTGTCTCCGGGCATCGAGGTGACGCTGACTGACTCTTGGCATATCGAGAACTGTAAAACGAACGTTCGCTCTTGACAAGATGACGTCGGACACTAGAATGAGAGAACGGTCGTTCGTTTTACTAAGCAGGAGCCAGTCATGTCCATCCGTCCGCTTCTATTGCCGCTGCTGATCCCAGCCGTCGTGCTCGCCATCCTGCTAGCCGTTTCGACCTGGCCCACTGTGAATCTCGCCCCCCGAGATCTCCCCGTTGGCGTCGTCGCCGCTCCGGAAACCCTCACGCGGATTCAGCCGGGCCTGACCGCCAGTGGCCTCGATGTCCGCGTCCTCGACGGGGAACTCGCCGCAACCAGGGCGATCGATGACCGCGACATCTATGGCGCGCTGGTAATCGACCAGACCGGGACTCGCCTCCTGATCGCCTCGGCGGCGTCGCCACTGATTGCTGACCTCCTGCGGCAGGCCGCGACCCAGTTGACCTCGACCGGGAACGCCAGGCTCACGGTGACCGACCAGGTTCCACCGGCCGCAGGCGACCCTCGTGGCATTGGTTTCGCCTCGGCCATCCAGCCGGTTCTGATCGCGGGTCTCGCTAGCGGGGTCCTCGCGTGGCGTCAGCGAGCCAGCCGCCGACAGACCACCGCATTCCTCCTGGCCAGCACGCTCCTCAGCGCGCTCACCGCGATGCTGATGCTGGATGGCTGGCTGGACGTACTCTCGGGTCAATGGCTGCCGGTGTTCGCCGCGCTGTGGCTCTCGGTCCTCACGGTGGGAGCCCTCGCGACCGGCCTCTCCTCGGTCCTCGGCATGGCGGGTACCTTGATGACCGTGCTGATCGCCGTCCTGGTTGGCGGCCCGCTCTCGGGTGCCACCAGTTCCCCCGATCTGCTGCCGGGCTGGGCATCCGTCACCGGCTCCCTGCTGCCGCCTGGTGCCTCCGCCACCCTGCTCAGGGGGGTCGCGTTCTTCGACGGTGCCGGGAGCCTCGTCCCGATACTCGTCCTGACCGGCTGGCTCGTGATCGGCACTGCCCTGCTGTGGGCGCCACGCCGCAGCGCGTCGTTGACGACGAAGACGGTGGCCGAGGCGGACCGTGTCAGGCCGGGGCCGATCGTTGATCAACGATCCACTGCGGCCAATTGACGGTCGCGCCGTCCACCCCCGTCCGGAACAGACGGTCGACGTCCTGCCGGGTCCGGACGCCATGGGCCCGGACGAACAGCCCGGCCTCCTGGGCGACCTGAACGAGGTCTGCGGTCAGGGTCTCGGCGGCGGGACAGATCTGCTCGAAGCCCGCCGCGACGCAGCGCTCGATGATGTCCTCGTCGAAGACCGGGGACAGGAAGCCGAGCGTGGCCGACGGGTCGACGACGCGGGCGTCGAGCAGCGCCCCCCAGGCGAACGACGTGATCTCCCAGTCGCTAGAGACCCGGTCCAGCGCGCGGAGCAGGGCGGACGTCGCGCGGGGGTCCTTGACTTCGAACACGACCGGGATACGGGGGAGATAGTCCACGATCATCTCGTCGACCGTCAGGACGGTCTGCGGTGTATCTCCCGAGCCGTACCAGGAACCGATGTCGAGCGACCGGAGCTCCGTCAGGCTGAAACTCGCGAGCGGCCCCCGCGCGTCCGATGTCCGGTCCACCCGGCTGTCATGGAACAGGACGAGTTCGCCGTCCGAGGTCAGCTGGACATCGGTCTCGATGGCGTCGGCACCCATCGCGATGGCGAGGTCAAAGGCGACTCGCGTGTTCTCCGGCGCGTGGCCGGAGGCCCCCCGGTGGGCGATGTTCCGCATCGTGCCTCCGCGTCGAGCGGCTGAGGCCCCTCGTCTCGCTGTGAAGCGCAGCCGGACGGGTCCGGACGCCCAGCTCATCTTGACCAGTATCTGGACCGGTGCGGATCGTCGTCCAATCCGGACGGCCAATGATCAACGCCGTGTTGTCCCTGTCCCGGGTCCCGGGCCGCAACCGTCGCATTCTAGACCAGCGGGAGTCACGGTCCCGTCACATCGCTTTGGTACAGTTGGCCCACGCACAGGGAGACGAGCCACCGATGCTACCGTTCGCTGCCCGGACCCGACCCCATCGAACCCAGGAGCGGGCATCGCCATGACCGCTGGACAGACCGGCGCCACAGAGACCTCCGGCCTGGCCAGTAGCCGGACGGCGGGGGACGGGACGATGGTCGTCGCGGGGCGCTACGAGATCGACCTGGTCAACCCGCTCGGGTCGGGCGGGATGGCCATCGTCTACCGGGGCCGGGACCTCCGGACCCGCCGGTCCGTCGCCGTGCGGACCCTCCGGACGGAGTACCGGACCAACCCCGCGTCCCGCGCCGCGTTCCGCCAGGAGACGCGCAACCAGGCGCTGACCAACCACGGCAACATCGCCCGGATCTTCGACCTCCATGAAGAGCAGGAAGCGCCCTGGGCGGTGATGGAGCTGGTGCCGGGGCAGACCCTGCGCGAGTTGCTCAACACCCACGGCCCCTACCCCCCTGGCGACGCCGCGGATCTCCTCGACCAGGTCGCCTCGGCGCTGGCCCATCTCCACGGCAAGAATCTCGTCCACCTCGACGTCAAACCCGAGAACCTGATCATCGCGCCGGACGGTACGGTCAAGCTGATCGACTTCGGCCTGGCTCAGCCGCTCGGGAAACCGGCCGAACCGATCAGCGGGGTCGCCTTCGGGACCGCCGCCTACCTGTCTCCGGAGCAGATCACCGGCGACCGGGTCGACGCCGCTTCCGATGTCTACACGCTCGCCTGCGTCATGTACGAGGTCATCACTGGCAGCCCGCCCTTCGGTGGGGTCGCGCCGGACACGATCAACCCCGCCGAAGCCCAGAACACCATCCTGCGGGCCCACCTCGACACGGTCGCCGCGCCGCCCAGCCTCGTCCGCCCCGACCTCGACCTGCCGCCCGCGCTCGACGACATCGTGCTCTGGGCCCTCGCGAAACGCCCCAACGAGCGGTACACCGACGTGACGGCTTTCGCCCGGCTGTTCCGGGGCGCGCTCGAACCGCTCGGTATCGACGCGACGACCACCCCGCTGAGCTACAGCTCTCCCGCTCAGAACACCCGGACCGCCTCGCCTCCCGCGTCCCATCAGCCCTATCTACCGCCACGCAGCGCGACCGAGGCGCGCCTCCGGTGGAATGAGTACGCCCCCGCGTCCGCCCCACTGGTCCGGCCGTCACAGCTAGACGGGGGGTCCCCGGTTCACGCCCAGCTGGAGCCGACCATCGCGACCCCGGTCGCCCGCCCCTCGTCACCGCCCGTTGCCCAGCCGCTCGATGCCGAGCCGGTCTTCGCGCCCGCGCGAGGAAGACACCGTCCCCTGCGCCGCCTGCGCCGGTTCCTGTGGCGGATGGTGCTGGTCGTCGCCCTGGCCAACGCGATCCTGCTCGTGACCCTGATCGCGACGCGGGGCGCAGCCGAGGTCCTGCCGTTCCAGCCCTCGATCGCCCGGGACGTCGCGGTCCTGATCGACGACGACATGACGAACGTCCGGGTTGGTCCGGGCATCGGCGAGTCCGTAATCGCGTCACTCCCCGCCGATACGGAACTGACCGTGACCGGTGACGCCGAGCGGGACGGGGCCGGGGATCTGTGGTGGCCGGTCGAATCCTCCGGTCCGGATGGACTCGAGGGCTATGTGCGTGCCGACGGGCTCCGCGCCGTCCCCGACACCTGGCTGGAACGCCAGTCCGTGCGGGTCAGCGACGCGATCGATGGCGCACTCGACCCGATCCGCGACGCGATCCCGGACCTCTAGACCGCGGGGGTGGGTGCGCCGAGGAACCGTCGGACCAGGGACTCGAGTTCGGTTTCCCAGCCGTCGCCGGTCACGTCGATCCGGACCAGGCGAGGGTTGCGCCGCAGCCAGGTCTCCTGGTGCCGGACGTAGCGGTGGGTGTCAACGGTAATCCGCTCGATCGCCGCATCCAGCGATTCCTCTCCGCGCAGATATGGGAGCAGCTGCCGGTACCCGATGCTGCTCATCGCCGGGGCCCGCTCCGGGACCCCGCGCGCCAGCAGGCCACGGACCTCGTCGACCAGGCCCTGCGCGATCAACGTCCGGATCCGCGCGTCCACCCGCTCATGGAGCGCACCTCGCGGCATCGTCAGCGCGATCTCCAGCGCCTGGAACGGTGGCGCTCCCCGGCCCTCGATGACGGACATCGGCTCCCCGGTCGCACGGTGGATCTCCAGCGCCCGGATCACCCGGCGCATATTCATGCCGCTGCGCTCGGCGACGACCGGGTCGACCTCGGCCAGCCGCGCCCGGAGCGCGGCGCCACCGTCTCGCGCCACCTCGGCCTCGGCGGCCGCCCGGAAACCCTCGTCCGGCGCGACCCTCGGGATCGACCAGCCCTCCACGACGGCGTTGACGTAGAGCACCGTCCCGCCGACCAGCAGCGGCAGGCGACCCCGCCGCTGGATGTCCCGGATGGTGGTCGTCGCGAGTTCCTGGTAGCGGGCCAGCGACATGTCGCCGTCCGGCGGCAGGATGTCGATCAGGTGATGCGGGACGGTGGCCCGCTCGGCGGGCGTCGGTTTGGCGACGCCGATGTCGAAGCCCCGGTAGAGGTAACGCGAGTCCGCGTTGACGATCTCGCCGCCGAATGCCTGTGCCAACCGGATCCCGGCCGCGGTCTTGCCCACACCTGTCGGGCCGGTCAGGACGATCAATGGTTGTCGATCCGTTGGCATTGTCGGCGGGACTCCGGTCTGAGGTGCCTCAGCGTTCGCGGCCGGGGTCCGGTCATCGTCGCCGGGACCGCGTCGGGTATGGTATGCCGTACAGGGACCAGCCGGTCCGAGCCGCGTCAGATCGCGACCATCGCTCCCGGTTAGGCCACTGCGGCGCCCGCCGCCCCCCTCACCCGGTGGGAATCCCGCCTGTCCGTTCCGATCACGCCTGAGGACCTCCCATGCTCCGTCTCGCCGTCCAGTCGCTCAAGATCGTCTCGATCGCCGCCGCGGCCATCCTCATCCTCGTCGGCGCCCGGGCCGGGTTCGACTACGCCCTCGGGCAAACCGGCGACGAGCGCGTCGGCGAACGGATCACGTTCCAGGTCACCCCTGACGACAGCCCCGAGACGGTCGCGGCCCGGCTGGCGGACGAGGACCTCATCCAGTCGGAGTTCTTCTTCACCAACCGGCTCCGCCTGACCGGGGCGAACCTGCTGCCCGGCGAGTACACGCTGGAGTACGGCATGAGTGTGGCCGACATCACCTCGGAGATCACCGATAGCACCCCCGAGGAGGAGGCCGCGGCCGGGACGGAAGACGAGGGCAGCGACGAGGAAGTGACCACGAGCCAGGTGACGATCATCGAGAACCTGCGCCTGGAGCAGATCGCCCTCCTGTATGAGGAGGCCGGACTCGAGGGTGGCGCCGAGGCATTCATGGAGGCGACGCGGCAGGACTATTCCGACAGCTTCCCGTTCCTGGCCGAACTCCCGGAGGGCGCCAGCCTCGAAGGGTACCTGTTCCCCGAGACCTACACCGTCAGCAGCGACCTCACCGCCGAGGACGCCGTCTTCCAGATGCTGACCATCTTCGGCGAGCGGTTCACCCAGGAGCTGCGCGACCGGGCGACGGCGATGGGGCTCACCACCCATCAGGTCGTCACGCTCGCGTCCATCGTCGAGCGAGAGGCGGCGGTGGCGGAAGAGCGTCCGACCATCGCCGCGGTCTATCTCAACCGCCTCGAAGCGGGTATGACGCTTGGCGCCGATCCGACTGTGCAATATGTGATCGGCAACGAGTCGGAATGGTGGCCCGTCCTTGAGCCAGGGGACCCGGATCTCCCCGAGGCCCAGAGCCCCTACAACACGTACGTCAACGAGGGCCTCCCCCCGGGTCCCATCTGCAACCCGAGCTACCCGTCGATGTTCGCGGTCCTGGAGCCGGCCCCGGTCGACTACCTGTATTTCGTGGCCAAGAATGACGGCTCGGGCGAGCACGCCTTTGCCCTCACCCTCGAAGAACAGACCGCCAACATCGAGCTCTACCTCAATGGCGGCGGAGCGGCCCCAACCGAAGCCCCCGCACCGTGACCGATATCCTGGATCTTCCAATCGAGCGCGCGCCACGTGCCGCTCCACCCAGTGGCTGGCGGCTCGGGCTGATCGGTGACCCGGTCGCCCACTCCCTGTCCCCGGCCATGCAGAACGCCGCCCTGCGGGAACTGGGGATCGCCGCAACCTATGAGCGCTGGCAGACGGCCGCGACCGACGTCGCCGATCGCGTCGCCGGACTCCGGGCACCGGACGTCCTGGGGGCGAACGTCACGGTGCCGCACAAGCAGGCCGTGATACCGGTCCTTGACGCCGTGACCCCGCTCGCTGATCGCGTCGGCGCCGTCAACACCATCGTCCGACAGGACGGCCGGCTGGTCGGCGACAACACCGACGTCTATGGCTTCGTCACCGCCCTGGCCGCTGTCACCGGCGACCTGGCCGGCCGGACGGCCCTGATCCTAGGTGCTGGCGGGGCCTCGCGAGCCGTGGTGATCGGCCTGGAGCGACTCGGGCTCAGCCACATCGTTGTCGCCAACCGAAACATCGAACGGGCTCTCACGCTGATCGAGGAACTGCGCTGCCCGGTGGCGACCGCCACGGGGCTGGATCGAACGGCGCTGGCCGACGTCCTCGCCACGGCAACGGTCGTCGTCAACGCGACGGCGCTCGGCTGGCACGCCGGCGAGACGCCCATCCCGCTCGACTTGCTCGGCGCACTGCCGGACGACGCTCACGTCACCGACCTCACCTACCGCGAGACCGACCTCCTCGCCGCCGCCCGTCGGCGCGGCCTGTCGGCCAGCGACGGGCTGGAGATGCTGATCCTGCAGGGTGCCCAGGCCCTCCGGTCCTGGACCGACCTCGATCCGCCCGTCGCGACTATGCGGGCAGCGGCCATCGCCGCCCGGGGCTAAGGGCGCCATGTCCACCGGCCCTCAAGCCAGCGGATCGCGGAAGAACCGGGCGAAATCCTCGGCGGCGGGGATTCCGCTCGCGAGTGCGAGCAGGGCGGCACGCTCCCCGTCATATGGCGTCGTGCGCAGCTCCACTCCTGAGCCAAGTAGCGCCCACTGGGCCCCCTCCACGCCGTAGTGGAGCCCGACGCTGCCTGGGTTGACGATCCGCTGGCCGTCCACCGTCCGGTCGAACTGGACATGGGTGTGCCCACAGACGATGACGCGTCCCCTCGCCCCGCCCAGCCAGGTCCGGATCTCGTCCGTCGCGGCGTCCGGTCGAAGCCCCTCGGTATCGGAACTCGGCGAGCCGTGACAGATCAGGACGTCACTAACCTCATCGACTGTCACGGTGGCCGTCTCCGGGAGCGTGCGCAGCCAGGACCGCTGGGCATCGTCGAGCTGTGCCGCACACCACTCGGTGGACTCGCGCAGAAACGCGTCGCCTTCGACGGTCTCCGGCACGGACACCTCTCGATCGGCGTTGCCCCGAATGGCGACGGCCCGCTCACCCAGCGCCATGACCGCCGCGACCGTCTCGGCCGGCTGGACGCCCCAGGCGATGTCGCCGGCGATGACGATCCGTTTGATGCCCATCGCGTCGACCTCGGCAAGGACCGCCTCGAAGGCGGTTAGGTTGCCGTGGAGGTCGGCGAGGAGCGCGACCCGTGATTCGACGTGGACACCCAACGACGATTCCCCCACGATGACCTGCCGGTGCGAGACGTGCGTCGACGATATCGTACCGGACCGGAGTGGGTCGGCGGACCGACCCAGGACGAGTGACTATCACAGGAGACGACCATGCTTGCGATCGGCACCGAGGCCCCCGACTTCACCCTTCCCAGCCACACCGGCGCGACCGTCAACCTCGCCGACCTGCGGGGCCGGCAGCGCGCCCTGCTCGTCTTTTACCCCAAGGACGACACGCCCGGCTGCACCGCCCAGCTCTGCGCGATCCGGGACAACTTCACCGCCCTGAGCGGGTACGACGTGACGCCGTATGGCATCAACGCCGACGACGCCGGCGCCCATGCCGCCTTCGCGGCAGACCAGCACTACCAGTTCGACCTGCTGGTGGATGAGGGTCTGAACGTGGCCGGGCAGTACCAGGCGACCATGGAGGGACGGACCACGCCGCAGCGCACCGTCTACATCGTCGGCAAGGATGGCAGGATCATCTTCGCCGAGCGCGGTGCCCCCTCCCCCGCCGAGATGATCACGGCAGTCCAGGCCGCCAGCGACGCGGCTCCCACGACGGCGTGAGCCCCCGAGTCGCCCATCCGCACCCTGGGTCGAGCCGAACGGCCCGTCCCGGTGGCGCCCCTCAGTGATCGGACCATGACCATGGTCGACGCGTCGCCGCTCCCCGTCTTCCCGATCGCGTCAGGAGACCGGTCGCCACCCATGACGATCGCCAGCGTGACCTTCCACAGCGCGGCGATGGGCCGCAACGTCTCGTACCAGGCGATCATCCCGCCCGGGGAAGGTCCACCACCGCCTGTCGTCCTGCAGCTCCACGGCTCGGGCGATGATCACCAGTCGTGGTTGGTGAACTCCCGCATCGCCCACTACGCCCGCGCCTACCGGCTGCTGGTCGTCATGCCGGACGGCGGGTCGTCCGGCTACCTGAACTACCGCTCCCACGACCGCCGCGGTCGACAGCGGTATGAGGACCTGCTCATGGACGACCTCCCCGGCAACGTCGCGGCGACGTTCCGGGTCGCCGTCGGACCGTGGGGGATCGGCGGCCTGTCGATGGGTGGTTTCGGCGCGATGCGACTCGGCCTCAAGTACCCGGAGCGGTTCGCCTCGATCTGGGCTCACTCGGGTTCATTTGCCGAGATGCCGGGACTGGAGGAGTTCGTCGACGGTGACGACGCCACCGTCGAGACGGTCGCGATCCGGCTGGCCGGACGTCCGGAGCAGCCCGTCGTCTCGTTTGACTGTGGTTCGGAAGACAGCCTGCTGGATGCCAACCGGGCGTTCCATGCCCTGCTCGACCGGCTCGGGATCGCGCACAGATACCTTGAACACCCCGGCGCCCACGACTGGGACTACTGGGACCGGCACGTCGGAACGGCGCTCGGCCAGCACGACCGGGTGCTCAACGGCTCGGGGTCGCCCCGCGCCACGACGGGACCATCGCCGAGCTGATGGCGACCGTCATCGCCCCGGGGGGCCCGCAGCCTCGGCCATCACCGGCACCGGCGGGTGCTCCCGGAGCACCGGGCGATCGACGCGGGAGCGATCCAGGACGAGATCGAGCCAGTACGGCCGGACACCGAAATAGGCAAGGACGCTCAGCTCCTCGCGCCGGCTGAAGGCCCCGGCGCGGTCATAGCGCGGCGCCTCCCGGAGCACGTCGAGATCGACGCCCAGGACCGCTGGTCCGTGGTCGGGCAACGACACGTAGCTGATCGGGACAGCCGTGTACCGTCGGCCGATCTTCCAGAGTCCACCATGCCCGACCACCGCGTAGCGGACTCGCGGCGTGCCGTCCTTCTCGTCGAGGTACGGGTCGGCCAGGACGTCGTCGATCGATCCGATCGCCTTGCCGTCCTGGTCGACCAGATCCCGGCCACAGGCCGGATCCGACCGGCCATCCGGGCCCGCATGGCACATGCGCCTGAGCGGAGCGACGGCGTCGGCCACGACGATGTCGCCGGTCGACCGCGCTGACGAGAGGTAGGCCAGGCGTTGGCTGGTCAGCCGGACGATCTCCTCCGGCGTCACGACGACACGCAGGAAGACGGCTCCCTGCGTGTCGAACTCATTGCGGGACTGGGCGGCCATCCGGCGATCGCTGGTCGTGACGGAGACCAGCGAGGCGCCCGCGACCAGACGACTCTCGAGGTACGACGCATCGTCCTCGGTCAGCCCGAACAGCAGCAGGATCTGGTAGATCGAGTCGGACTCGTCGTGGTCCTCCCCGAAGAAGTCTCCGAGTTCGTCCTCATCGATCGGCGGCAGGGGCCGGTCGTCGGGACCGGTGCGCTGGGACGTCCCGACGCTGAGTGTCGCGAGGGCGGCGCCCATCGGCCCGGCGACGAGGTAGGTGCCCCGCTCGGACACGATGAGCGACGCCAAGCCCCGCAGCCAGGTTCCGAGGGGACCCATGGCCGACGCCACCAGCGCCCGGGCGACGTCACCGACCGGAGCGGACGAGCGGTCGCTGGCGCTGGCCCGGTCACGGATGATCAGGGAGACCGTCTCGGCCTGGACCTCCTCGCGCTGGAGCACCGCCAGGCTCTTCTCCGCGTCGAGCGACTGGTCGAACAGGGCAAAGGCCGTGTAGTGGACGGTCGGCCGCCGTGTCGTCCGGCGTGATCCGGTGTCCGATCCTGCCGTCATGTCGCGGTCCTCGGTTGCCTATGCGTGTCAGCAGCGTGCCCAGTACGAGCCCGCCATATCGTGGCGAGATCAGCCCGCCGGGTGGATCCCCGGCTGCCCGGAGGGATTGCGACGGACCGCGCGCGGGGTGGGCCGGACCCCCGCCGAGCGAGCCGCCGCCTGCGCGGCGGATTGTTCCTCCGCCTGCCGATCGGCATCGGGTGATTCGCTCGACTCCAGCCGGCGGCTGATCTTGCGGGCGACGAGGTGTGGGCTGTTCCGGACGCTGGCCGCCGTCAGCGACCCGTCATCGCCGTAGCCCGTATGACCGGCCCCGGAGACCAGCCAGTCCCGGCTAGCCGCGGTCAGGGGGTCCGTGCGGGACTGCATGGCGAGCGTCGGCCGGGAGCGGCGGTCGCCGAAGTCGAGCGACTCCTTGCGGCCGGCGAGCAGGTCCTGGACGATCACCTGGAAGGCGCCGGCGATCGGGATCGCCAGGACGGCGCCGATCGGGCCCCCGATCGCCCCACCGACCTGGACGGCGATGATGACCGTCAACGGGGTCAGCCCGACGGCGTTCTTCATCACCTTCGGGACCAGCCACGCCCCCTCCACCTGCTGGAGGACGACCACGAACACGACCACCAGCAGGGCGGTCTCGACGGACTGCGTCAGCGCCACGGTCGCCGCCGCGGCGCCGCCCAGCCAGGGCCCGATGAACGGGATCAGTTCGGTAATCCCGGCCCACAGGGCCAGCGCAAGCCAGAAGGGCAGGTCCAGCACCAGCGGGGAATACGCGACCGCCGACGCGAGCCCGATCGACACCATGAGGACCAGCTGGCCGCGGGTCCAGCCGCCGAGCTTCGCCTCGACGTTATCCCAGATCCCGTGGGCACGGCCGCGGAAACGCGGCGGCAGTAGCCCGAGGAACAGGCGCTTGATGATGGCCTTCTCCGTCAGCCAGTAGAAGGCGAGGATCAGCGTCGTGATGAACGTGAAGAGCAGGCCGAACGTGGACGTCACGAGCTGGAAGGCCGTCGCGCCACCGACGGGCGGCGACTCCTGCGTGTCCCGGTAGAACTGCTGGACGCGCCGCACCGTCGCCGTCCCGGTCTCCCGGATGAACCGGTTCTCCGAGACCTCGGCCTGGTCCTCGAAGTTGTTCAGGATCGCCGGGATGCTGTCGATCAGCGCCCCACCCTGGCGAACGACCGGCGGCAGGATGGCGTAGAAGCCGAAGCCAATCGCGAGCAGGAGAACGACGTAGATCGAGAGGATGGCCTGCCCGCGTCCCAGCCCGCGGCGGCGCAGCCGGTAGACGATCGGCTCGATCGCGGCGGCCAGGATCACGCTCAGGACGACGACGACGAGGACCGATCCGACCCGCGACAGGAGGTAGGCCAGCGCCA
>CADCWK010000411.1 GCA_902806375.1 uncultured Thermomicrobiales bacterium | reverse complement strand
GCTAGGCAGTCGCCCCGGAGAGCGGGACCGCCACGTTGACCTCGCGGCGGAGAAGATCGACGCTCGTCATGGCGGCTCGCCGGTAGATGTCGACCAGACTGGCGCGGGTCTGGTGCTCCTCGGCGGCAACGATCCGCCCAGCGAGGGCGACGGACACCGGACCGCGGTAGACGCCGGTCACGTTGGGGGCCGCCTCGACGCTGATCGACAGGCCGATCCCGAGGTCGGCGCCGAACATCGTGACCGCCTCTTCAGCCAGCTCCGCCGCGGAGCGACCCGACGACGTCGGCCGGGCCAGGCCGCCCAGCACGACGCCATCGGCGAGGGGCGAGCCCGTCAGCAGCGAGGCGAGGCGACCGCCGCTGCCCTCCTCGACGATCCCGAGGGTCAGCCCGCGATCCGCGAGGAGACCGATGATGACGTCGGGCAGGGGGGCCATCGTCTCGGCATAGATGTACGGGGCGAGGCGACGGCGGACCTCGTCGGCGGCGCCGTCGCGGTTCCGCTCGGCGACCTCGACCGAGTCGCCGAAGCCCGTGACCCGGATGTGGACCCCGTCGTCCTTGGCGTAGGTCGCGACCACCGGGTTGTCCTTCGCGACCAGATCTCCGATCTCCTGCTCGGCGCTGGATTCACCGATCCCGATCGTGCGGAAGGTGATCCCGCGGATGACGCCCTGCGTCAGTTCCGCGGTGATGCGGGGAACGGCCTGCTCCGACCACATCCGGAACATCTCCCGGGGGACGCCCGGCATCGCGATGATGCGACCCGTGCCGGCTCGCACGAACCAGCCAGGGGCCGTCCCGACCGGATTCGGAAGGGCCTCGGCACTCGGGATCAGCCACGCCTGCTTCCTGTTGCGCTCAGGCATCTCCTGGCCGCGCCCGGCGAAGAACGACTCGAGGGTGACGAGCAGGTCGGGGTCGATCTCCGGGGTCTCACCGACCGTCTCGGCGATGACCTCCCGGGTGAGATCGTCCTCGGTCGGGCCGACACCCCCGGTGCAGATCACCAGGTCGGCCTCATCCAGGGCCCGACGGAGGGTCTGGACCATCCGGGCACGATCGTCGCCGACCTGGGTGACATGGACGAGGTCGATCCCGAGCGCGACCAGCTCCTGGGCGAGGAAGGTCGCGTTGGTGTCGGTGATCATCCCGTGCAAGAGCTCGGTGCCGATCGACAGGATGTAGGCTCGCATCGGTGTGGTCCTCGAATGGGTTGGTCTGAACGTCTTCGTCCCGCGGTGCGGCCCTTGGGGTGGAGGTCGATCTGGTGGCGCTGCCAAGCGATCGGGCCGCGCTGGATTGTACCAATCGGGCAGCGGGGCGCCCGGATCACCCCCGGTACAGCCCCCGGTTTATCGAGGCATTGGACCATCACGGGGCGCTGGCTCACGAGATCCGAGGGCCGCTATCCGGTCCCCGGTGAGTCGCCGCTCATGGGTTGTGAAGAGAGAACGGAAGGCGTGAGCCGGACTGGCCACGAGCAGGTGGGCAAGATCAGGGTCCGGAATGACTTTCTTTGGCTGGTCTACCCGTCGATGTCGGGGATGGAGCATCACCTTGACGTGGCCGTGAGACCACCTTGGTTCGTACTCCCGACCCTCGTAGCCATCGGGAGACGTCTCCAGTTTCAGCTAGACGCCCGGGCAACGCTGCCGGCCCCCAGTGGGAGGTCGGTCTACCGCCAGCTGTATGGGTCTAGGCTGTCGGACAGGCCTGGTCTGCGGTGCCTCTACGGTCCCAGGCGCGATCTCCGGGTGGCACCCGGCGCGGTACGACCGCGTCCGCCAGGACGGGAAAACGACCGGGCCGGGAGTTTTGCTCTCCCGGCCCGGTCGTTCAGGTGCGCATCGTCGCGTCTATGGGTACCCTCGGAGGGGATCGAACCCCCAACCTCTTGGTTCGAAGCCAAGCGCTCTGTCCATTGAGCTACGAGGGCACGGTCCGAAACCGGCACGGAGTATAGCAGCAATGCGCGAGGGCTCCCGACGTGGGCCGGGTCCACCTTGTCATCGACTATCCCGTCCCGTACCGTCGAAGGGAATGGAGCGTCCAGCGGTACACGGGAGCGAGGGGCTGACATGATGCGACGACGACTCGCTGACCAGGACCGATGGGTGTGGGTCGGAGCGATCGGTCTGGTCGTGGCGGGCCTGCTCGTCGCCGCTGCGATCGTCACGGACGGCGCCCCCTCCCGCGGGATCAACGGGATCGGTGCCCTGGTCTGGCTGGCGAGCAGCGTCGCGCTGCTCGTCGGACTCCGCAGAGAGCCGCGCTACCTGGTGGGCGTGATCCTCGCCACGGGCGTGACGGTGCTGCTGTCCTTCGCGGTCGAGCCGACGAGCCTCGCCACGGCCGTCCCCGGCTTCGCGCTGGGTGGGGCGGCCGTCGCGGTCGCCACCGCGCGCCCCGTTGCCTGGGCACTGCTGGTGCCGGGCCTGTGGTTACCGGTCCACCTGTTGACCGCGGTCCTCCCGGCGATCCTGCGAGGCGGCAGTGGCGGGGACGCGAGCGTCCGGACGGACCCGCCGCCGACGTCGGCCATCGTGCCCCTACTGATGATCGTCTCGGCGGGGGTTGCCGGCTGGCTGGTCCTCCAGGTCCGGGCCCGTCGCGACGGGGCACGAGGGATGGCGTCGTCGCCCCGGTGAGGGGACGACGGGTGTGAAAAACAGCGAGGGCCAGTCCGACTGGACTGGCCACACGTGCGATCAGATGGGGTGCCTAACGGGGCTCGAACCCGTAACCTCCCGCTCCACAGGCGGGCGCTCTGCCATTGAGCTATAGGCACCGTACGGCGAAGGGGAGGGGAAGAGTAAGCCGAGTTTCGTTCCTGGCGATCATCTCTCTCGGCCCCGGAGGACCGGCCGCGTCATCGCTTCAGCGGCTGCTCTCGACTTCCGACCTCGGTGAGCCATCCTGCAAACGGTCGATTCGGAGATTGCTGCAGGGAGGATTGCCCTTTTCACTCCGTTGGCACGAGGCCGCCGGCATTGGTCACTGTTGCTCTCGCGGGTCGCCCCGCGCCGATCTGGACTGTCGACGCCGTCTCCGACGCCTCCCCGGCTTTCACCGGGCACCCTGGCTCATGCAGCTCGGACTTTCCTCTGGGGTGAGACCCCAGCGATCGCCCTTTCCCGGTTCCCTTCGCCAGACATCGACGATCCGGTACCTGGTCTCGCGCGTTCATGTGGTGCCGAAGGGGAGATTCGAACTCCCACGGGTCTCCCCACTACGCCCTGAACGTAGCGCGTCTGCCGTTCCGCCACTTCGGCGCATCACTGCGCGAGACCAGGTATCTGGATTGTCAATGTCGTGTGCCGTGGAGCCGACCGCCGGACTCGAACCGGCGACCTGCTGTTTACGAAACAGCTGCTCTACCAACTGAGCTAGGTCGGCGGACCCGATCAGCACCGGCGTATCCTAGCATGTGCCTATTCCCGCTGCAATGTGCGGCGCGGCGCCGGCCAGGGACGCCGGAGACGGGCCGGCAGGTGGCCGGCGGGCCGGGCTCAGTTGGCCTTTCACGGAGTGGTATCGTCCACACGGAGGCTTGATCATGGACCAGACCGCCCTCGGTCTGGCATGCGTCTGCCGCCGGCGTCCGCATCGCCCGCATGGCCCGTCGAGCGCGTCTCCCGTCACACCTCCCGCGACACGTCGCCCGTGGTCAGGAGCCAGTCGGTGTTCTCACGCGACCCGAAAGCCGATCCCGAGCGGGGACGCCAGGTACCGCGCGCGCCGCGGTTCGCGTCCGGAAGCCGACGGCGGTCATCAGAGCGCCCCAGCCGGAGCCAGTGGCTGTTCGCGGCGATCGCGATCGTCATCGTGCTCTCACTGGTCGGGTCGACCGCCGGTACGATCCTCGTCGACTTCGCGGCGAGGAACGACGCGCCGGCCGAGGACGACCCGCTGGCCGCCGAGGATCGGCAGGCGGCGGCCATCGAGGAGCAGCGGGCGATCGTCGAGGCGAACCCCAATGACGCCGCGGCGATGGTGCTCCTCGCGCAATACCTCCAGGTGTCCGGAGAGACCACCGAGGCGATCCAGTGGTACACCACCGCGCTGACGATCAACCCCAATGATGTCAACGCCCGCCTGAGTTTCGCCGACATGCTGTCCCAGTCGGGCCGGTCGGCCGACAGCGAGCTCCAGTACCAGCGCGTCCTCGAGATCGACCCCGCCAACGTCCAGGCCATCTTCTACCTGGGGGACCTCTATCAGTACTGGCGTAATGCGTCGGGGATCAGCGAGCCGCGGACCCTCGACGCGATTGCCCGGTTCCAGCAGGTGCTGTCGGTCGCTCCGGACAGTGTCCTCGCAACGACGGCCCGGGAACGCCTGGCGCTGCTCGGCGCCGGGACGCCCGTCGCGGCGGCGCCACCAGCCGCTGACACCGTGGCCACCCCGGTGGCGGCTCCCTGAACCGGCCGGCGCGGGAAACGCGGTGGGGCCAGTGACATCCGACACACGGTCACCAGGGGACGAGAGATGACCGACGAGACTGGCGCGGCGACGGCACCGGACCGGAATGTCAGCCCTGCCCTGCGCGAGGTGCTGGTCTGCCCGGTGGATCATGGCGAACTCCGGGAGGTCGAACGGACGCTCGTCTGCGTCGCCTGCGGCCGGACGTTCCCGGTCCGGGACGGTGTGCCGGACATGACGGTCGCCCCGGTGGATTAGGCGCCACGGCTTCGAACGGATGTTCTCATCGCCGCGTCGCGCTGGTATACTTGACCCCATGAGTGATCGACCCGCGAAGACAACGCAGTGGCGTCGTGATGACCCCGGACCTGCCGACGAGGCGATCGGGGACCGGGTCGTCACCCCGGTTGCCCGGCCCGAGGAGGCGCAGGCGGAGACCAGCCTGCGCCCGTTGCAGCTGTCCGAGTACATCGGACAGGAACGGGTCAAGGCCAGTCTCGACGTCTTCATCAAGGCGGCGAAGGCACGAGGGGAGCCGCTGGACCATGTCCTGTTCCATGGCCCGCCGGGTCTCGGGAAGACCACGCTGGCCGGCATCCTGGCGGCCGAGATGGGCGTCAATCTCCGCATCACGTCTGGCCCGGCGATCGAGCGGCAGGGCGACCTCGTCTCCATCCTGACGAACCTGCAGCCGGGGTCGGTGCTGTTCATCGACGAGATCCACCGGCTGAGCCGGATCGTCGAGGAAGTCCTCTATCCGGCGATGGAGGACTACGCCGTCGACATCATCCTCGGCAAGGGACCGTCGGCCCGGTCGATGCGGATCAACCTGCCCCGCTTCACGCTGGCCGGTGCGACGACGCGTCTGGCGCTGCTGACCGGGCCGCTCCGGGACCGGTTCGGCACGGTCCTCCGGCTGGAGTTCTATGACCTGCCCGCGATGGTCCAGATCATCACCCGGACGGCCGCGATCCTGAACGTCCCGATCGTCGAGGCGGGGGCGGAGGCGATCGGCCGCCGGTCACGTGGGACGCCGCGGATCGCGAACCGGCTGGTGCGACGGGTACGGGACTACGCCCAGGTCCATGGCGACGGGGCGATCACGCCCGAGATCGCCGACCGGGCGCTGGCGATGCTCGAGGTCGATGCCCTCGGACTGGACGACATCGATCGCCGGATCCTGCGGGCGATCGTCGAACTGTTCGACGGTGGTCCGGTCGGGATCGACACGCTCGCCGCCGCGACTGCCGAAGAGTCGGACACCATCATGGATGTCTACGAGCCGTACCTGCTCCAGCTCGGGTTCCTCCAGCGCACGCCCCGTGGGCGGATCGCGACCCGGCGAGCCTATGAGCACCTCGGCCTGGAACTACCCCTGCGGCCGCTCTCGGCGCCGCTCCTGGCCGATGGCGCGTCGGCGACGACGTCGCCGATCGCCCAGCAACTGGGGTTCTCGCGTCACCCGGATGACGGCGACTGGCCCGCGGCGGTTCCTTCCCCGCTCGGCGACTCCGAAGACGGCCAGTGACGAGTGGGACCCCGGCCAGCGGTCGAGACCAGTCTCCGGGTGACTCGGCGGGACACCTGCTGACGGCGGAGTTCGACTTCGCCCTGCCGCCCGAGCTCATCGCCCAGACGCCGATCGAGCCGCGCGACGCGTCGCGCCTCATGACGCTCGACCGCCGGTCAGGGGCAATCGGACACCGTATGGTCCGCGATCTGCCGGACCTGCTCCGACCCGGCGACCTGCTCGTGGCGAACAACAGCCGTGTCCTTCCGGCGCGCATCCATGGGGTCCGGAGCCAGACGGGCGGACAGGTGGAGCTGCTGCTGCTTCGCAACCTCGGTGACGACCTGTGGCGATCGCTGGCGCGCCCCGCCCGCCGGCTGCGTCCCGGTGAACGGATCGACCTCCTCACTCAAGAAGGCAACGCATCGGGCAGTAGCGTGGTCGTCGAGCGTGGTGAGGGCGACGGACAGATCGTCGTGCGGATCCCGGGGGATGTCGCCCGTGATCTCGAGCGGTACGGCGAGATGCCGCTGCCTCCGTACATCCATGAGCCGCTCGCCCGGCCGGAACGCTATCAGACGACCTACGCGTCCGTCACCGGGTCGGCCGCGGCACCGACGGCCGGGCTCCACATCACCGAGGATCTCCGCGACCGACTGGCGTCACGGGGAATCGGCTGGGCGGAAGTCACGCTCCATGTCGGGCTCGATACCTTCCGCCCGATGCAGACCGAGCGCGTCCAGGACCACCGGATCCACACCGAGTGGTGCACGGTGAGCGACGAGACGGCGGGACGGATCGCGCGGACCCGCGCCGAGGGGGGGCGGGTCATCGCCGTCGGGACCACCGCCGCCCGGGTGCTGGAGACGCTCGGCCGCGGCTGGGACGACGCACGGCCCGGCGGCCTGACGACGGACACCGACATCTTCATCGTTCCTGGGCACCGATGGAGGCTGGTCGATGGACTCCTGACGAACTTCCATCTCCCGAAGTCGACCCTGATGCTGCTGGTGAGCGCGCTGGGTGGACGAGACCACATCCTTGCGGCATACACTGCAGCGATCAATGCGCGTTACCGGTTCTTCTCGTTCGGCGACGCGATGGTGATCGTCTGAGTGTCGTGGGCCGCGGGCGACCGCGGGTCGTGGTCGATACGGTGAGTTGGAGGATCTGTTGGCCAAGAAGACCAAGCGCGTCGAGAAATGGCGGGCCGCCGCCGCGCAGCAGCAGGCATCGGGCGGCGCCCGCCGGGGCGGGTCGTCGACCGGCCGGCCAGCCAACCGGCCCACTGGGATGGCGAGGGGACGCCAGGCGCAGCGGTCTCCGCGCTTCCCGACGGCATGGATCGCCGGTGGCCTGGCGGTCCTGGTGCTCGCAGTCGGCATCATCTATTGGGTGAACACGTCCGGCGATGACGACACGACCGAACTCGCCGCTGTTGATCTGACGGCGACCGCCGCCGCGGCCGTCCCCTCGTCCGCGGCCCCGACCGGGGACGTCTTCGGGGCAATTCCGACCCAGCCCGGCGTGGCGCTCGCCAACGATGGGGACGTCGCCAGTGGCTGCTGGACCGAAGCTCAGCGGACCAGCGATGGTGTCCAGCCGCTCCAGTGGAGCGCCGCCCCCGCGATGGTGATCGACCCGGCGCAGGTCTATACGGCCGAACTGATGACCAACTACGGCCCCATGACGTGGCAACTCCTGCCCCAGGCGTCGGATGTCGCGGTCAACAGCTTCGTCTGCCTGGCGCGGGCGGGGTACTACGACAACGCACCGTTCCACCGCATCGTGGACGACTTCGTGATCCAGGGTGGCGACCCGACCGGGACCGGGACGGGCGGACCGGGCTACACCATCCCGGACACGGCCAATGTCGGCGACTACTCGGCCGGGATGGTGACGATGGCCCGGACAGGGGCGCCCAACAGCTCCGGCAGCCAGTTCTTCATCAATACCGTCGACAACACGGCGACGTTTGGACCCAATCCAACCTACATCAACTTCGCCCGTGTCATCGCCGGGCAGGAGACGGTCAACGCGATCGCGTCGGTGGAGCGGACTACTGGTGCCGACGGGGCGGTATCGAGCCCGGTCTCGCCAGTGCTGCTGCAATCGGTCACGATCTACCAGGGAGGGATACCGGCCGCCGCCGCGACGCCTGTTGCCGCCGGTACGCCGGTCGCCGCCACCCCAATGGGCGCCACTCCCGTGGTCGGACCTCCGGCCATGGTGGCGACTCCCGGCACGGCCATTGCTACCCCTGCCGTCTGATGACCGTCTCGACAACCAGGAGATGTCCAATGACCACCGGCCAGACAAAGCAGTGGAAGAACGAGTTCGCGCTGTCGATCGATCCCACGAAGTCCTATAGCGCGGTGATCGCCACCAACAAGGGCAGCTTCACCGTTGACCTGTATGCCGCCGACGCCCCGAAGACCGTCAACAACTTCGTGAACCTCGCCAACGAGGGCTTCTTCGACGGCACGCCATTCCATCGGATCGTGGCGGGGTTCGTCGTCCAGGGAGGGGACCCGACCGGTACGGGCGCTGGCGGACCCGGTTACCGGTTCGCCGACGAGCTGGGCGGTCCGCACGACTACCACAAGGGCGCGCTGGCAATGGCCAACGCTGGCCCGAACACGAATGGCAGCCAGTTCTTCGTCTGCCTGAAGGACCTCAAGGGCAGCCTCCCGAAGAACTACACGATCTTCGGTACCGTGACGGACGGGATCGACGTCGTCGATACCCTCGGCCGGATCCCGACCCGCCGCAGCCGCAGTGGAGAGAACTCCGAGCCGACTGAACCCGTCGTCCTGGAGTCCGTCACTATCTCCGAGCGGTAGGCCGCGCGGGCACACGACCAGACGCCGACAGCGCCGGTGGGGACTGGATCCAGTCCCCACCGGCGTTTCTAGTGTCCGACCCGTTGTTCCCAATATCGCGGCGGGCGATATTCACGCACAGATTTCCCGGGACCTGGCGGTTTAGGCCGCCTCCGCACGTGGGAGGGAGTCGCAGGCTGCCTCGTACTGACGCAGCAGGTCCAGCCAGAAGCCCTCCCAGGCGGCGATGTCGAGACCAGCGGCCTGAGCGGCTTCGATGCGCGCGTAGCCGTCGGCGAGCCTCGCCTCGAGGGTCTCGATTGACGCGCCTCTCACAACGCCGAACCGCTCGTCATCACGCGCCTGGCTCATCTCACTCATCTTTCCGCTCAGGTCCACGCGGTCACCCGGTGGGTCAGGAGGCGATATTCGTCACGTTGCCGGGGAGTTCCTTGATATGGTCGATGACCTGGGACACGGTCCGGCGGTCGAGCGTGTCGAACGTGCGTCCGACGCGGCTCGAGATCACCTCGTCGAGTTGCTTGTCATCCAGTCCCGCTTCACGGGCGATGTTGCGCAGGTAGGCGAGTTGTCGGGCGGTCGGCGTGTTGCCGTCCTCTCCCGGCTGGGAGGCAACGTTGGGTCGGCCGCCATTGAAGTCGACCGGCTGCTGGCGACCCCGGCTGGCGAACGGCTTGACCGGCGAATCGACGACGCGCTGCTGGTCCGAGCCGAAATCGAAGTCGGGGCAGAACTGCGTACCGAATCCGAGGGCCGCCAGCGCTCGCCCCAGCGCCTTGGTCTCGGCCTTCTCGAGGAAGTCCCGGAAGTCCCCGGGTGACTCGCTGCCCCAGCCCGTCGCCGACCCCCCGCCGGGGATGGTGACGGTCGCCTTGAAGATTGCCTGTCGCTCGTCGACGTGGTGGAGCTCAGTCGCGATCACGGCGTCAGGGTGCGACTCCCGCAGCCAGACCAGGCGCCACTTGACTTCGAGGTACTCGGCGCCGTTGATGCGGGTGAGATGACGGGCCGGCTCGAAGGACCGGTCGGTCGTCTTGACGACGGTAGTGGACTCGGCCATTGATGAAACCTTTCGCTGGGATACCCAGCCATGGGTACAGAACAAGTGTTCGTATTGTACGGAAAACCGGCTCTCGTGTCAATGAGACACACAAGGGCTGGCCGTCGGCCGCAGTTCGACGAGTCGTCTTCGCCGGCCGCTTGACCGGTATGGATCGTCCTGACTGGGTCTCGCCCCGGCGCCGAGGTCCGGCGATCCGGGCAGGGCTGGACAATCCGGGCCGTACGGGAGACCGCCACGGCGGGCTGCTATACTCCTGCCCTACAGGGTGTACGGACGGTCCGGCGTTGACGCTGCCCACCGATCGAAAAGGGGTCTCCGTGAAGGTCGCTTGTCAGCAGGATCAGTTGCAGCGGGCGTTGAGCCAGGTATCCCGGGCAGTCGCGTCGAAGACGGCGCTGCCGGTCCTCGCCAATATCCTGCTCTCGACCGAGGAGGGTCGGCTGCGGATCGCGGCGACCAACCTGGAAATCGGGATCACCACCTGGATCTCGGCGGCCGTGGAGGATGAAGGGAAGATCACGGTCGACGCTCGCCTGCTGGCCGAGTTCGTCAATACTCTCCCGAACGCCCCGGTCGAGTTGTCGGTCGAGCCGTCGCGGTCCGTGCTGACCGTCCGGAGCGGCCGCGACAAGGCCGGGATCAACGGGATCGACGCGGAGGACTTCCCGGTGATCCCGTCCCTGGACGGCGAGACCGACGCGTTCTCGGCATCGGTCGACCCACAGCAACTGCGGGACATGATCGCCCACGTGGAGTTCGCGGCGGCGACCGATGACAGTCGTCCGGTCCTGGCCGGGGTCCTGACGCGGTTCGAGGAGAACCAGCTCACGCTCGCGACTTGTGACGGGTTCCGGCTGGCGATCCGCAAGGGTGCGCTGAGCGAGTCTCTGCCGGAGCGGTTCGAGACGATCGTGCCGGCCCGGGCGATGCGGGAGATGGCGCGGCTGATCGGCGACGCGACCGAACCCGTGCAGCTGGCGATCACGCAGAGCCGTAACCAGCTGCTCGCCCGGATCGGCGAGACGGAATTCCTCTCCCGGCTGATCGAGGGCATGTTCCCGGACGTCATGCAGATCGTCCCGAAAGAGACCGCGACCCGGGTCGAGGTCGGGCGCGAGGCGTTCGTCAACGCGGTCCGGCGCGCGAGCTACTTCGCGCGGGACAACAACGACGTCGTCCGGATCCAGGTGAACCCAGGCGAGGACGAACTCATGCCGGGTACCATCGAGGTCAGCGCGACGGCGGCGGAGCGGGGAAACAGTCAGAGCTTCGTCGACGCCGCGATCACCGGTGCGAAGGACCAGGTCGCGTTCAACTCACGCTATCTGACCGACGTCCTCGCGGTCGTCCGGCATGGCGACATCATGCTCGGGCTGAACGGACCCAACCAGGCCGGGATGGTCCGCTACGCGAACGCCGAGCCGGATGACTCCTATACCTATGTGATCATGCCGATGGTGACGAGCGGCTAAACCGCAGCCAGCGGGTCCAGGTCGTCACGTGGCTGGACCGTACTGAGCGACATATCCCGAACCCTGAGGTCTCCCGCCACCGTGCACCTCGAGTCGCTCCATCTCGAAGAGTTCCGCGTCTACCGCGAGCTGGACCTGGCGATCCCTTCGGCCGGCCTGCGAATCGCCGGACCCAATGGGTCGGGCAAGAGTTCCATCGTCGAGGCGATCGCCCTGCTCTCCACCGCGCGCAGCCAGCGGGCGGGATCGGAACGCGAGCTCATCCGCTGGGGCAGTGGCACCGACTACGGCGTCCCGCCGTATGCCCGCTGCTCGGGTCGGATCGAGCGGTCCGAGGGCGGGACCAGCCTGGGAATCGAGCTGGAGGCCGGGTCGGCAGATCGGGAGTCGGACGACCAGCCGTCCCTCGCCTCTGGCGTCGTGCGCAAGCGCTGCCTGGTGGATGGCCGGCCCGTGCGGGCGATGGACCTCGTCGGTCGTCTCCGGTCGGTGTCGTTCAGCCCGGAAGACGTCGCGATCGTCAGCGGGCCGCCATCCGGCCGGCGGCGACTGATCGACGTGGCGATCGCCCAGCTGGATCGCCGGTATCTCCAGGCGCTCTCCCGGTACGGACGCGTCATGGCCCAGCGCAACGGGCTCCTCAAGGTATTCGCCCGTGACGGCATCGCGCCGTCGTCAGCACAGGCCCGGAGCCAGTTGATGTTCTGGGACGACGAGTTGATCGACGCCGGTCACGTCATCGTCGGTCGCCGGTTGGAGCTGGTCGCGCAACTCTCGACGCTGGCCGCGGTCCGATACGCGGAGCTGGCCGGCGGCGCCGACTTCGCCGTCGACTATTCGACCGGTGTCGTTCGTGATGCCGGATCTCTACCGGGCACACCCCCTCGATCAGTCCGGCCAGTCGCGGACGGGACCGTCCCCGACGACGCGGTCGTGGATGGCACGGTCCCGGACGCCGCGGTCCCGAACGACGAGGCGATCCAGACGGCGTTCCGTAGCCGGCTGGCCGAACGCCAGGCGGATGAGTTCCGGCGGGGGGTATCGCTGGTCGGTCCACACCGGGATGACATCGTCCTGTCGCTGGACCGGGTGCCGCTGGGAACGTATGGGTCGCGTGGGCAGCAGCGGCTCGGCATCCTGGCTCTCAAGCTCGCCGAGGCCGATCTGATGGTGGCCGTTGGAGGACAGCCGCCGGTGCTGCTCCTCGACGATGTGCTGTCGGAGCTGGACCCGGAGCGGGGACGACTGCTGATCGAGTCGATCGCGAGGTTCGATGCCCAGACGATCGTGACGGCGACGGATCGCTCGGCCCTTGACGCGACGGTGCTCGGTGGTCTTCCCCTCCTGCAGGCGGGAGCCGGAACCCTCCGCTGACACCGTCCCGCGGCCACCACTGTCCCCCAGACAGTCCATCGGTTCCAGCAGCAGGCGGCGCAGTGGTGCTCCGGCCATCCGGTGTCGGTCCACACCACGGCGATGACTCAGCCATGATCGATATCCGCTGATCACCATGCGCGTGACGTCCGTTATTCGCCCACGTGAGCCGCCATCGTCATCGGACGGCGCGCGAAGCCGTCGACGGCGTGCATCGGGAGGACGCGCCACCGCGAGTGGAACCGGAGCGACCAGCCTCCCCCCGCGCTCAATTCCGTGTGCTATAGCGTACATCAACGAGCTGTCTCGGATCTTGAACGACATAGTGAACGACCATACCGGTCCAGTGCAGGACAAGGTTTCACGCCAGGTGTGGATAATCCGAGGTGGCTGTGGGAATGTCGAACCCTCAGGCGGGAGAGCGAGCGTGGGGTCGGCGTGGGTACGCCCGATTCACGAGATGCTTCGGGCTGACTCCCCTTGGCATCGGGTCGAGAGACCGGCTCGGGTCTTCCAGTGCTGCCGTCGACAGCCGGCTCCGTGCGGCAAGAGTCTCGGGCGTCTGACGTATGGCCGACCTGCGTGACGTATCGAGCGATCCGCGGCGCCCGTGGCGGCCATCGTCAGATGGAGCGTAGGGCAAACGTCGGCACTGCTAGGAACATCCCCGCGCGAGTCGACGGTTTCCCCCGCGGCGTCACGAGAGGTGCCCGCTGTTGGGCGGAGTGGGCGGCAGGTGGCTCACGGACGCCGGAAGAGCCTGGCCTGGCTGGCAGCCGGCACCTCGTCGGGATCAGGCAGCGGGATCATCTGGGGTCACAGGGGCGGGATGAGTGGTCGGTGAACCTGGGCCCCGGTCGACCAGTCAGGAACCAGCGACGAGTTCCTGTCCGGCGGCACGGTGGGCGGAGGATGGGAAGGAACGGGCCGACGCCATGCGGTCCGACCGGAGCGCTCCAGCGGCGGACCAACAAGGTAGGTACGAGAGCGGGCGACCGTCCCTCCTGTGGTCTGAGGGATTTCGTGGCGGTCCCGTCCGCGGGGAGGTCCGGAGGATCCACGGGCGACGGCTAGAGTCCTCCCCGGAAGGGCCGTCGGTCAGCGGATCAGCGACTCCCGCGGAAAACGACCGACGCCGCCGGAGACATCCGGCGGCGTCGAGTGGCTGGGCTACAGGGATTCGAACCCCAACTACCTGATCCAGAGTCAGGCGTCCTACCGTTAGACGATAGCCCATCAGGTCAGACCGCGACCGATGATAGCACGGGGACGCCCCTCTGTCGACCATGCGGACCAGCACCGCTCGTACCGGAGCCACCGCGCCGGTTCGCCAAGCCCGTAAGCCGGGCCCGGCGACGCCCGGATCCGGTCAGGGACGAGCCGCGAGAGCGGTGAGATCGCGTCCCACCGCCTCGGCGACCTCGGCGACCGACGGGAGCTGATCCAGGATATCGAGGGAATTCGAGGCTTGGGCGTGCGCCGCCAGCATGGTCTGATAGGCCAGGACGAGCGCAGTCGCCGGGCCCGTCCCGCCCGGCACGGGCGAGATCCGCCCCGCGATGCCCAGCAGGTCAGCGAAGTCGGCGTCTCCACGCAGGTGCCCGTCCACGACGTTCGTCCCGAAGTCCAGCACCGTTGCCCCGCGCCGGACCATGCCCGACGTCAGCAGTGAGGGGTGGCCCGCGGCGCACGCGATGATGTCGGCTGCCCGGGTGATCTCCGGGAGATCACGGGTCTGGCGGTGGGCGACCGTGACGGTGGCATCGGCAGCCGTCAGCATCGCGGCGAGGGGGCCACCGACGACCGGACTCCGCCCGATCACCGCGACGGTCCGGCCGGCCAGCTCAACGCCGTAGGCCTGGAGCAGCGCGACACCCGCGCGGGGACAGGCCGGCTCCAGGCAGGGCCGTCCGAGGCGAAGCAGACCGGTACTGTGGACCGTGATGCCGTCGACGTCCTTGAGGGGGGAGACCAGCTCCCGGATCGCCCGATCCGCCCGGCGGCCGGGCAGGGGCAGGAACAGCATGATGCCGGTGACGTCGCGATCGCCGTTGAGCCCGTCGATGGTCGAGAAGATGTGGTCGTCGCTCGCCCCGGCATGGAGGTCGATGGCGCGATGGGCGACGCCGACGCGACGGAACGTCCTGGCGATCGAGGCGCGATAACTCTGGGCCGCCGGGTCGTCTCCGACGAGCACCGTGGCGAGCAGGGGCCGACTGGCTGTAGACGGGAGGCGGTCGCTCTGCCGGAGGATCTCCGTGGCGATGGTCGGTTCCAGGCGTTTGCCTCGCATCTCGATAGCGGTCATGGACGGGATCCTTCTGTGGGAGACGGAGTCGGACGGGCGCTGGAGGGATCGGGAGTCACGACCCCGGTTCCCAGTACGGTCGCCGGCGGATGCGGGACAGCGCGTCGATCGTCACAGCCGGGAAGGATACGGCACGGCCCCTGTTGGACGACGAGGGCACTTCCCGGAGATCCGACTCCCCCGAGCCCGGCACCGGCCCAACGGCCGTCTCCCTCGGTTGGTAAGACGGCCGCAGGCAATCGAGTGTGGACGACGAGCGGTGTGGCTGACTGGCTCCCCGTCCTCGCGGGTAACTCGGCGAGGGAGAAGTGGTACGACGTGGTTCCCCACGCGAGAGCGCAGTCCGGGCAGGCCAGGCCGGCCGGCAGCTCCGGTGAGGCTGAAGGACCGGCCGCTCCTGCACTCCGGCGACGGGGCGGTTCAACCCGGCCCGGCGCTGGGGTCCGACGGGAACGGACCACGGGCGGCAGGGTCGCGTGGCGGCCGCATCGTCGAGCGATCGCCTCAGACAGGGGAAAGGTGGCGGAGACTGCGTTCGCGACCGGCAAGCCGCAGAGCGTGAGCTTGCGACGCGGCGATCCGGTGATTGCCCTGGTGCCGGCTCCCCCTCGACGTGTCCCAACTGCCGGTGGGGAGACTCGGTCCCCGAGTGCGACGACCAGGCGAGTCCGGTCTCGCGAGCGGTCATATGGGGATCGCTCGACGAGGACGAGGCTGGCCAGTCCATCACAGCCCGCCGGACGACCGGGTCCGTCATTCCAGTAATCCCGAGCACACCTCTGGTCCCCTTTGAATCGTGTCAGGAAGACGGTCAGGCGATCGTGTCCTGTGAGGCCGAGGCGGTCGGTCCCGCCACCACGGTGGGACAGCGCGCGAGCCTCCGGGTCACGGTGATGCCGATCAAGCGCAGGGCGGGCGCAATGACCTCCTCCGGCGCGTGGATCGTCCCGTCCGTCAGCGGCTCCGGCGAGATGGTCAGGCGTAGCGTGTCAGCCTCCGCGCCGTGACCACGACCGCCAGGTCGACGGTGCAGATGGGTCCCTCACACCGAGCCTCTCGATCACCAGACGCTGCGACGGACCAGACTG
>CADCWK010000410.1 GCA_902806375.1 uncultured Thermomicrobiales bacterium | reverse complement strand
CTGCGGCGCGGCCACCGTGACGGTCGGTGCCGGGGTGGTTCGCGTGGCGCGGGTCGCGGTCGGCTGGGTATAGGTCCGGACCGGCGTCGCGGTCGCGTAGGGCTGGCGGGTCGGGCGCGTCTGGGCCTCGATCCTGGTGTTCCCGCCCCCGACAGACTGGGGTTCGCTGGGCTGGTTGGCACTCGATGGCCAGGATACGACGCCAATGGCCACCACGAGGGCCAGGACGATGACGATGAGCCGGCCGGTCGCCCGGCGGAGCGCTGGGAGCAGATGCATGGAGGGTCCCCCCGTGAGATCACACGCTGCGCGTTGATGTCGTCCCCGGTCCGGAAGGCCAGCCAGCCGATTCCAGAGCCGGTGAGTCACGACGACGGTGCGCACGCAGATGAACCTACGTGATTATCCGTTTGGACGGTATGGGCTGTATGGGCTACGGTCGGACAGCTTTTGTCTGTCATGCGAGAGGCCGGGACGACAGGCGTTGTCGAAACCCGGTCTCCTCCCGCGGATCGAAACTCTCGGGACAGTTGGGCACCCCATCGCCGCCCGGAAAGACCAGGACTGGTCCGGCGGGGAAGAACCTCCGGGCCGAAGCGGCTGGACCACCGTCGCCGGACGTTAGCGGACGGCCTTCTCGCGCTTCTCCATGATGGTGGTGGAGTGACCGGCGTCGAGGCGGGCCTTCGGGTCGATGTGGGTGATGGCATGGTTGACGGCCGTGACCGCTTCGGCGGCACCGGTCGCGATCAGCTTGAACTTCGCCGGGTAGGCGACGATGTCTCCGGCACCGTAGACGCCGGGGATGTTGGTGGCCATCGTGGTGCCATCCACGACGATCTGGTTGCGCTGGAGCTCGAAGCCCCACGTCTTGAGCGGACCCAGGTCGGCGACGAAGCCGATCGCGACGATGAGTTCCTCGGCCGGGATCGTCGTCTCCGTACCTTCGGCGTCGCGGTACGTCACCGCTGACAGGTGCCCGGACTCGCCGGCGCCGACCGAGACGATCTCGCAGCCGGGGTAGCGGAGATCGACGTCGGACGCCTCGAGCTCGGCGATGGTCGACTCGTGGGCGCGGAACTTCGAGCGGTGGATCAGGGTGACGTGCCTGGCGACGGGTTCGAGGGTCACGGCCCAGTCAGCGGCGGAATCGCCACCGCCGACGATGACGACGTGCTTGTCGCGGAAGTCCTCGACCCGCTTGGCGAAGTAGTGGACCCCGTGGCCCTCGAGGTCACGGATGCCCGGCGCCTCAAGACGCTTGGGCTCGAAGGCGCCGACGCCCGCGCAGATGATGACCGCGCGGCTGAACCGCTCGGCGCGGGTCGTCCCGAGTCGGATCGTGCCGTCCGGCAGCCGCTCCAGTTCCCGGACCTCCTCGTTGAGGTGGACGGTCGGCTGGCCCCGCTGTGACTGGATCAGGCACTGCTCGACGAAATCCTTCGCGAGGACCCGCGGGAAGCCCATCACGTCGTAGATGTACTTCTCCGGGTAGATCGCCGTCAGGGCGCCGCCCGCTTCTTCCAGGGAATCGATGATCTGGACCCGGGCGCCGCGCAGACCGGCGTAGAACGCCGAGAACAGACCGGTCGGGCCGGCGCCGACGATCGTGACGTCGTAGACGTCATGGTGCGGGCCGTCGCCGTGGCCATTGAGGGCGGGGTCGCCGTGGCCGTTCGACGTGGTGGGCAGGGTGGTCATCGGGGTCTGGCTTCCTTGATCCGACCGGCTGACCGGTCGTCGTCGCGTCTAGGGAGTGGCACCGTCCGGGATGGGCAACGGTCGGGCCGGAGTCCGGGGAGTCGTCATGGGGCGTCCGGGCGGGAGGGACCGGGAGGACCGGCACCATTCTAGGCAGTGGGCACAACACGATGGAAGGGGGATGCCGGGTCCGCGTGGTGCACCGATTGGCCTCCCGGTACAATGACGGTCGAATGCAACTGTACGCCGGAGGACCCCCGTGATCCCAGTGGACCGCGGGGTCGGTATGTCCGTGACGCCCATCGGTTGCCCGGCCCAAAACCCCATCAAGGAGCACGCCTGCATGTCCGATGTCGCGACGCCGTCCCGGTCCCGGTTCTCCACGCTCTACTCCCGCAAGGCGCAGGCACTGCCGGACGCGCCGCGGATGGCCGCGGCGAAGGGCACCCCGCCCCGGATCTCGTTCATCTACGGCTTCCCCGATGCCGCGTCGTTGCCCGGACAGCAGGTGGCCGAGGCGACGGCCCGGGCGATGGGACACTCCGCCGACAAGGCGCTCCAGTACGGCGGTGTGCTCGGCGTACCGGTGCTGATCGACGAACTGCTGGCGAAGCTGAAGGCGGACCAGAAGATCGAGGCGGAGCCGGAGAACGTGATCATCACCTCCGGCGCCTCGCAGGCCGTCGAGCTGATCATGGAGGCACTCCTGGACCGCGGCGACATCGTCCTCGCCGAGCAGCCGACCTGGTCCGGCTTCAACGTCGGCGTGAACAACATGGGTGGCGTCGTCGTCCCCATCGCGATCGACGAGCAGGGGACTGACGTCGATCTCCTCGAGGCGGAGCTGACCCGCTACCGCGACGCGGGCACGCCGGCCAAGTTCATCTATGTGATCCCGAACTTCCAGAACCCGACCGGCGTCACGATGACGCTGGCCCGGCGGAAGCGGATCATCGAGCTCGCCGAGGCGTTCGACACCCTCATCATGGAGGACGACGCCTATTTCGATCTCCGGTACGAGGGCGACTTCCTGCCGACCATCTACTCGATGGACCCGAACCAGCGCACGATCTACCTCGGGACCTTCTCCAAGATCATGGGCGCCGGGATGCGGCTCGGCTGGGCGGTCGCCCCGCCGGAACTCATCACCAAGCTGTCGATCCTGAAGATGGAGGGTGGCTCAGGGATCTTCGCGTCCTACGTCGCCGCCGAGTGGGTCCCGAAGCACCTCACTGGCCACATCGCCGAACTCCGGACGATCTACCGCCAGCGCCGCGACATCATGCTCGCCGCGCTGGAGCGGCACATGCCGGACGGCGCGACCTGGACGCGACCGGACGGCGGCTTCTTCATCTGGGTGACGCTGCCCGAAGGCCTGAACGCCAATGAACTGGTGACGATGTCACGCGAGCGCGGCGTCGACTTCCTGCCTGGCTCGGCGTGCTATGCCGGTCCGGGCGGGGAGAACACCCTGCGGCTGTCGTTCTCTTTCGCCACTGACGAGCAGATCCCCGAAGGCATCGAGATCCTCGGTCAGATCATCAGCGACGAACTCCGCGAGCAGGGCCGGTAGGCCGGACGTTCCGGCGAACATTCCCGAGACGACGCCCCCACCGGGAGACCGGTGGGGGCGTCGTCGGTGTCAGCGGGGTCCCATCGGGAGGGCAGGTCGGTGCGATTGGTCCGGGACGGCGTCGCCTTACGGCTATCCGTCAGATCCCGAGACCCATCCGGTCCCGCATCTGGTCCAGCTTCGGACCAGCGATGGCCCGGGCCCGGTCGGCGCCGTCGTGCAGGATCCGGCGGACCTCGTCCGGGTCGGCATTCAGCGTCTCGAGTCGCTCCCGGATCGGCGTCAGCTTCTCGACCACGACCTCGGCGAGGTCGCCCTTGAATGCGCCGTAACCCTTGCCCTCGTAGTCCTGCTCGACCTGCGCGACGCTGCGGCCGCTCAGCAGCGAGTAGATGGTGAGCAGGTTGTTGAGCGCCGGCTTGTCCGTTCCGCCCCGCACCTCGCTCCCGCTGTCGGTCACCGCCCGTCGCACCTTGCGGCGGATGGCGTCGGGCTCGTCGACCAGGTAGATCAGGCTGTTGGCCGTCCCGGAGCTCTTGCTCATCTTCTTGAGCGGGTTGTCGAGCGCCATGATCCGGGCGCCCTCGGGCTTGATGTCCGGCCTGGGCAGAACGAACGTCTCGCCGTAGCGGGTGTTGAAGCGGTGCCCGATGTCACGGGTCAACTCGATGTGCTGCTTCTGGTCCTCACCGACCGGCACAAGGTCGGTGTCGTAGAGCAGGATGTCGCAGGCCTGCAGGATGGGGTAGGTGAACAGGGCCGCGGACACGTCGTCGCGCCCGTCGGATTTGTCCTTGAACTGGGTCATGCGGCGGAGCTCACCGAACTGCGTGACCGAGCTCATCAGCCACTGGGCCTCCGAGTGCTCACGCACGTCCGACTGGACGAACAGGATCGTCTGGGCCGGGTCGATGCCCGCCGCCAGGAACGTCGTCGCCAGCTCCAGCGTGTTGGCCCGGAGTTCGACCGGGTCGGTCGGCAGCGAGAGGGCGTGGAGATCGACGACGCAGAAGACGTTGGTGTACGCCTCCTGCTGGGTGACCCAGTTGCGCAACGCCCCGAGGTAATTGCCGAGGTGGAGGTTGCCGGAGGGCTGCATGCCCGAGAAGACGCGTTGCCGGCGACCGGTCGTGCCCGTGTCGGTGGCGGTCCCGGTGGACTGGATCGTCGGCGCGACCATTGCTGACTCCTGGTGCCGTACCCGGCGGTAACGCGAACGCCCCGGAGCGTCGACTCACGGGGCGGCTCATCGGTTGACCAGTATATCCAGTCCGGCGGAGGTCAGGCGGGGTCGATCAACTCGTCGCAGGCATCGTCGGCCAGCCAGGCGGTCCCGAAGGTGCGCATGCTCTCGATCACCGGCAGGAGGGCGTGCCCCTTCTCCGTCAGGGAGTACTCGACCCGTGGCGGGACCTCGGCGAAGCAGTGCCGGGCGACGACGCCGCACTCCTCCATCCGCTTGAGACGCTCGGAGAGCGTCTTCGGGCTGATCCCACCCAGTGAACGCTCCAACTCGCTGAACCGGCGGCAGCCGTTGGCGAGGTCGCGGACGATCAGTGGGGTCCAGCGGTTGCCGATGATCCTGGCGGTCTGGGCGACGGGGCAGCCGACGCGATCGCTCAGGTCTTCAACGGTCGTCTTCGTCTTGGGAGCCGCTGCGATCGTCACCATTTTCGCCGTCTTTCCAGCCGAGGGATTCGCCAGCCACCGGGATCGTGACCCCTGCCTGGCACGGGCCGACCGGTCACGACTGGCCCGGTGGATCGCTCGCGGTCAAGCAAGTAGCTACCGAAAGGATAGCACTCAGCCGCGCGGATCGCGACTCCATCGGGCGTTTCCCGCGAGCCCGGCGCTGGTTCGCTCCCCGCGATCGTCCTCCAGACGGTAGGCTGTCGGTCACCGGACGGGAGGCTGATCCAGTCGCGGACCAGGCGTCCGGCGAGGGAGAGGATGCGCGATGACGACCGAATCCGGGACGCTGTGGGGCGGGTGGTTCTCCGTGGCACGGCTGGAGCCCGGCGTGACGATGATCGGAGAACCCCTGCACAGCGAGGATCCCAAGAGCTTCCTCGTCGAGGGGAGCGACCGGGCGGTGCTGATCGATACGGGCATCGGCGTCGGCGACCTCGGGCATCTGGTCCGTGAACTGACCCGGCTGCCGGTCACCGTCGTGGTCAGTCACGCCCACTGGGACCACGTCGGGGGCAACCGGCACTTCGCCGACATCCGCGCCCCGGCCGGGGCCCAGGCGGCGCTGCGGGAAGGGTGGTCGGATGAACGGATGGCGCGCGCCCTCGACCCGCGGGAGCTGAGCGGCACGCTGCCCACCGGCACCGACCCGGACCACGCGGGCATCCCGCCGCTCTCCGACGTCGGGACGATCGCCGCTGGCGACCGGATCGATCTCGGGGGGCGAACCCTCGAGGTCATCGCGGCGCCGGGGCATTGCCCGGAGCTCATCGTCCTGCTCGACCGTGCCAACGGCATCCTGTTCGGCACCGACGCCGTCTACGCGGCCGGGCTCTACGCCCAGATGGACGTCAGCGATCTCGACGTCTACCTGGCGACCCTCACCGCACTGGCGACCCTGGTGCCTGACCTCCGGATCGTCTACTCCTCACACGGAACGGTCCCGTTCGAGCCGGGGCTGATCCTCGCGATGCGGGATGCCATGGCAGAGGTCATCGCGGGCCGACCGGCGGACCGGGAGGAGGCAGGAGGGCTGCGTCACGACTTCGGTGCGTTCGGCATCATCGTCCCGAAACCGGCGTCCTGAGGCACCAGCCGGGGCGTCGCGACGTGGCACAATGCCCGCCGCGCCGGTGCCCTCGCTGGTGTGTCTGACTTGGGGAGGCCATGCGTCACATCAATCGCCTGATCGCCTACCTGATCGCCGGGCTCCTCGCCGTCCTGATCTCCGGATTCATCTCCCAGGAGCGGCTCATCGGCTACGACGACCGCGAGTCGGTGCTGGTCTTTGCGCTGGTGCTTGGGGCGATCAACGCCTATATCCGCCCCGTCATCCAGTTGCTGACGCTGCCGCTCAGCTGCCTGACGTTCGGCTTGTTCTCGGTCGTCGTCAACGCGGCGCTCTTCGGGCTGGCGGCCTGGCTGGTCCCTGGCATCACGGTCAGCGTCCCGGGCGCGCTGGTCGGTGCCGTGATCAGCAGCGTCCTGAGCGGCGTCATCTTCAGCATCCTGGACGAGCGATGAGCGACGACCTCGGGGTGGTCCCGCTCGACGGCCCGGTCTGGCCGACCGACCAGCGCCGGTTCGCCGTCCCGCTGACGATCGGCGTCATCAGCGACACGCACGTCTACGCCAATGGGAGCCGTCGCGTGCCGGGCGAGGTGCTGGCGCTGTTCCGCCGGTTCCGGTGCGGGCTGATCGTCCACTGCGGCGACGCCAATACCGGTGACGTGCACGATGACCTGGCCGAGATCGCGCCCCTGATCGCGGTCGTCGGCAACAACGATGTCGATGAGGTCATCGATCGCTTGCCGATGGAAGCGTGGTTCGACGTCGGTCCGCACCGCTTCGTCGCCATCCATGGCCATGGCCGCAAGGGACAGTCCGCCCGCGCCGTCGCCCGGACCTTCGCCGACCGGGCTGCCTGCGTGATCTATGGGCACAGCCACGAGCCGGTCATCGAGCAGCACGGCGGCGCGATCCTCTTCAACCCCGGCTCGGCGACGGATCGGCGCTGGCATCCGCATTTCGGCGTCGGTCTCATCCATGTCACCGACGCCGGGATCACCCCGGAACTCGTGCTCTACCTCAACCCGGCGCACCTGGTGAACATCCAGCCCTAGTCGCGTCGACGGGAAGCGGCCGGTGCGATCCCGCGCTGTGCGAACGGGCCGAACATGTGGTCGGGCTGGCCGATATACTGGGACATCGCCGGACCCCGGTCCGGTCATCCCGACCAAAACGGGTGGACCGGATCGATCGTCTCCGGCCGCCGGACGTGGCGGGAACCGACCAGTAGGACAGACAGGGGTACACGATGGCCGTTGGGATACAGCGACCGGCTATGGCGGACATCGAGGCCGGGGTGATCGACCTGTCATTCCTGCCGGGGTTGTCGGACCCGACCGACTTGCGGATCCCGGGTCCGACGCCGCTGCCTCCGGCCGTGATCGGGGCCATGCGGGCACCGATGGTCCAGCACCGATCGCCAGAGATGATGGCCTTCTACACCGAGACCCTGCGCCTCGCCCGCGAGATGCACCGCACGAGCGGCGAGGTCCTGATCTGGGCGGGCACGGGATCGGCCGGCTGGGAGATCCCGATCGTCAATCTGCTGGAACCCGGCGACCCCGTTCTCGCCATGGTCAACGGCGACTTCGGTGACCGGTTCGCCAAGGCCGGGATCGCCCTGGGGCTGACGGTCAACCGGATCGACATCCCGTGGGGGCAGGCTGTCACGGAGGACGATCTCCGGACGGCGCTCGCGGCCTTCCCCGAGGCGAAGGCGGTCTTCCTGACGCACAACGAGACGTCGACGGGAGTCACCAACCGGGTGCCCGAGCTGACGAGAATCGCGCACGCCGCCGGCGCGATGGTCTTCCTCGACAGCGTCAGTGGCGTCGGCGCGATCCCCCTCGACATGGATGCCTGGGACGTTGATGTGGTGCTGTCCGGGTCCCAGAAGGCGTGGATGTGCCCGCCCGGCCTGACGATCATGGCCTTCTCCCCGGAGACGCTGGCCCGCGCCGAGGGGCTGGAGGGGCGCGGGTACGCGCGCTACTTCTTCGACCTGGCATCCTCCCGCGAAGCGGCCCGTGACGGCACGACGGCCACCACCATGCCACTGACCCTGGTCTACGCGTTCCGGGCCGCCCTGGAGTTGCTGGCCGCCGAGGGCCTCGAGGTTGCCTGGGCCCGGCATGCCCGGCTTGGGGCGCTGACGCGCGAGCGCCTGTCGGCCCTCGGGCTCGCCCTCTTCGCCGACCCGGCCCACGCTTCCGACAGCGTGACTACGTTCATGACCCCCGCCGGCTATACCGCCGGCAGCCTGCGGGATGCGATCCGGGACGTCTCCGGGATCGAGATCGCCGTCGGGCAGGGACCGGTCAAGGACACCGTCAACCGGATCGGTCACCTCGGCTGGGTCCATGAGGCCGACATGCTGCGGGCGTTCGATGCGATCGGTGAGACGCTGCGAAGCTGATCCTGCGAGGGGGTGCCGCCATGTTCACGATCCGAATGGCCGTCCAGGGCGATCTCGAGGCACTGGCCAGGCTCTATGAGCAACTCGACCACGTCCACGCGGGGGCCGAGCCGAGCCTGATCCCCACGCCCGACGAACTGCCCCGACGGCCGGAGGACATCGCCGAGACCATCCGCGACCCGATGGCCCCGATGTTCGTCGCGGTCCAGTACCCCGACGAGGGGGACGGGGAGGCCCAGGTCGTCGGGTTCGCCAAGGTCAGGATCCGCCAGCTCGGACGCTACTGGAAGATCGAGCGGATGCCGGAGGTCGACGAGCTCGCGGTGGCGGAGGTGGTCCGCGGCCAGGGGGTCGGCCGGATGCTGATGTCGGCCGCCGAGGAGTGGGCCCGCGGGGCCGGCTTCCCGGAGATCTGGGTGGCGGCCTGGGCGTTCAACACACCGGCATCGACGCTGTACGCCCGCCAGGGGTTCGAACCCCTCAACACCCGGTTCCGCAAGCGGCTCAGCGACGGCGGGTAGGCGTCCGCGTCACTGAGATGTCAGGTGCCTGATCCCCGCAATGGTCTCGCGGGTGCGGGAGGTACGTGGTGGACGTCAGCATCCGGCGGGCGGTGCCCGCCGATCTCCCTGCGCTCCAGGTCCTGTACCAGCAGCTGGACGATCACCATGCGCTTGCCGAACCGGAGGTCGTGCCGATGCACGGGGAGGCTCCCCGGGCGATCGCCGATATCGAGGCTCAGATTCGCGACGATGTCCTGCTGGTCGCCGTCGATACCGACGGGTCGGAGTCGGAGGGACGGGTCCTGGGCTTCGCCCGGGTGCGCGTCAACGACCTCGGGCCGTACTTCCGGTTCCAGGCGGTCGCCGAGGTCGAGGACCTAGCCGTGCTCGACGGGTCGCGTGGTCTGGGCATCGGGACACGGCTGATGCGGGCCGCCGAGGAATGGGCCGTCTCGGCCGGCTTCCCGGAGATCTGGGTGAGCGCCTGGACGTTCAACGAGCCCGCGGCGTCCCTCTACCAGCGGGAGGGATTCCGGCCCCTGAGCACGCGATACCGGAAACGCATCATCCCGACGGCAGACCGATAGGCCGGCTGGGACGCTGGTCGGGGCCCCTCCCGGTCGCCGAAGGGTTCCTCGCTGTCAAGGCTTTGCCTTGCGTGAATTGCCCGTAAATCGGTATACTGTCAAGCGCAATTCCCCATCAGGAGAGCCGACCCCTGCCGAGCGCACGTGGGTTTGATGCCGGTGGGGTATCTGGCACCGTATCGATTCGTTTTGAGGAAGGTGAATGACCGCCTTGGATATTCGCGAGCAGCAGGTTGATCCCGCGGGATCGGCAACACCCGCGTCGGTCGCCCCGGAGTCTTCGCCCGAAACTGGTGCCCCTGCCAGTGCCGAGCCGGGGGCTGCTGTAGCCGTCGCTGATGTCACCCCGTCGTCGAACGGCAGCGGTGTGGCCAGTGACATCCCGGCTGAAGTAGCTTCAGAGGTGGAGGCGGTCGCGCCGGCCAGCGAGGCTGCCCCGACCGCGGACGCCCCGGCGACGCCCGGTGAAGCCGCGGTGGGAGCCGCCACCGACACCACGGAGACCGCCCCGGCCGAGCCGGCCCCGGCGCCGTCGATGTTCGACTTCAGCGGTGATGAGCTTGGCGACGTGGCCTCCCTGATGGAGGCGTTCCTTGCCAACCCGGACCATGACTACAAGACCCTGAAGTATGGCGATGTCATGGACGGCATCATCATGCACGTCGACCGGGACGAACTCCTGGTCGACATCGGGTCCAAGGCCGAGGGGATCATCCCGGCCAAGGAATACTCCGATCTGACCCCGCAGGAGAAGTCGGCGCTCGCCATCGGCGACACGATCCTCGTCTTCGTGGTCCAGCCGGAGAACCCCGAGGGGCACCCGATCGTCTCGATCAACCGGGCCCGGCAGGAGAAGAGCTGGCGTCACCTCCAGGAGATCCACGACCAGAACGACGTCATCGAGGCCGAAGTCACCAACTACAACAAGGGTGGCCTCCTCGTGAACCTGGACGGCGTCCGGGGCTTCGTTCCGGCCAGCCAGGTGACCGAGATCCGCGGTGGCGACGACGCGAGCAAGCAGGCCGACATGGCCCGCCTGATCGGGAACAAGCTGCCGCTCAAGATCATCGAGATCAACCGGCACCGCAACCGCCTCATCCTCTCCGAGCGCCAGGCCATCCAGGAGCGCCGGGACGTGATGAAGGAGCGGCTGATCGCCGAACTCAAGGAGGGTGAGGTCCGCAAGGGTCGCGTCTCCTCGATCTGCGACTTCGGCGCCTTCGTCGACATCGGGGGCGCGGACGGTCTCGTCCACCTCTCCGAGCTGTCCTGGAGCCGTGTCCGCCACCCGAGCGAACTGCTCCGGATCGGCCAGGAGGTTGACGTCTTCGTCCTCGGGATCAACGCCCAGGACAAGAAGATCGCCCTCTCCATCAAGCGGACCCAGGCCGAGCCGTGGAGCCGGGTCGCCTCCAAGTACGAGGTCGGCCAGCTCGTCCGGGGCAACGTCACCCAGCTCGCCAACTTCGGTGCCTTCGCCCGCATCGAGGATGGCATCGAGGGCCTGGTCCACGTCAGCGAACTCGCCGACGAGCGGATCACGCATCCCAAGCAGGCCGTCAAGGAAGGTCAGGAGCTCCTGCTCCGGATCATCCGGATCGACCCGCAGCGCCGCCGCATGGGCCTGAGCCTCCGTCGCGCGCTCGACACCCCGGAGACGGAGCTCATCCAGGTCTTCGGTGAGGATGCACTCGAGGTGCGGGACCGCATCATCGAGGAGATCCGTGTCTCCCTCGAGGCCGAGGGGATCGACTACCAGCCGAGCCGCAACGGTTCGGGTGCCTCGCTGGAAGCTCTCGACTCCGGCACGCGTGACCGCGACCGTGATCGCGGCTCCGGTTCGGGCGGCGACTCCGGCGGTGCCTCCCGCTCCGACGAGTCCACGCTGACCGAAGACATGATCACGGCCCGGAACATCGAGAACTTCCGGATGCCGACGGAGCGCGCGCAGCAGCCGCGCCCGCAGCGCGAGCGCCGGCCCGAGCGGCAGGTCGCCGCGGTGGAGACCGTCGACGAGGGGATGTCCGCCATGGAGCTCGCCTTCGCGATGGCCGGCGCCCAGCTGGACGAGGCCGAGGCGGCTCCCGCCGAGGACACGACCGACGAGAACAAGGCCGAGGGCGAGACCACCCAGAGCTAGGTTCGACCGACACGCGGACCGACGAGCGAGCACCGGGGACTTGGGTAAGGCATCCAAGTTCCCGGTGCTCTGCTTTTACCACCGGGAGCCGGATCGGGCCAAATCTTGGTACCTGACCGAACGCGCAGGTGCCGGGCTGCCGGACCTGCCCTACCCGGACGCCCCGTCAAGGGCGATAATGAACTGTACGCAGGTCCAGAGAGCTGGTACCTGCCCTTGCTGACCGCGGAACGGCTCGTATCGGTATTGCGCGAGAGCGCGTGGTCCCGCAGCACGTCAGCTTCGCACACGCGACGCGGTGCGAACCCCGGCGACGGGTCGCTGACCTTCGATGGGCAAGAATACGGATATCTGGCCGGGGCTCGTCCCTGGTCCGACATCGGGAGAGCCGGAAGCATGGCAGACAACAAGTTCGACAAGTTCACCGAACGCGCCCGCAAGGTCCTGACGCTGGCTCAGGAAGAGGCGCAGCGGTTCAACCACAACTACATCGGGACCGAGCACCTCCTTCTCGGCCTCGTTCGCGAGGGCGATGGTGTCGCGGCCCGCGTCCTCAGCAACATGGGTGTCCAGCTGCCCAAGGTCCGGTCCGCCGTCGAGTTCATCATCGGCCGTGGCGAATCCATGATCCTCGGCGACATCGGGCTCACCCCGCGCGCCAAGAAGGTGATTGAGCTCGCCGTGGACGAGGCGCGCCGCCTCAACCACCACTACATCGGCACCGAGCACCTCCTCCTCGGTCTGGTCCGCGAGGGTGAGGGCATCGCCGCCGGTGTGCTGGAGAGCCTCGGCGTCAACCTGGAGAAGGTCCGCTCGCAGGTCATGCAGGTCGTCCAGCAGAGCTCGTCCTACAACCAGAGCAGCGGCGGGACCAAGCAGCAGACCAAGACCCCGTACATGGACGCGCTCGGCGTGGACCTGACGGAGGCGGCCAGAACCAACAAGCTCGGGCCACTCGTCGGCCGGAGCAAGGAAATCGACCGGGTCATGCAGATCCTGTCGCGCCGCACCAAGAACAACCCGGCCCTGATCGGTGAGCCGGGCGTCGGCAAGACGGCCATCGTCGAGGGTCTCGCCCAGCGCATCGTCAACGGCGATGTGCCGGAGCAGCTCCAGAACAAGCGGCTCGTCGCGCTGGACATCGGCGCCCTCGTCGCCGGGACGAAGTACCGCGGCGAGTTCGAGGAGCGGCTCAAGAAGATCGTGGCCGAGGTCAAGGAGACCCAGAGCATCCTGTTCATCGACGAGCTCCACACGCTCGTCGGGGCCGGTGCCGCCGAGGGCGCGGTCGACGCAGCCAATATACTCAAGCCCGCGTTGTCCCGCGGTGAGCTCCAGACCATCGGCGCGACGACGCTGGACGAGTATCGCAAGTACATCGAGCGCGACGCCGCCCTGGAGCGCCGCTTCCAGCCGGTCCAGGTCGAGGAGCCCAGCGTCGACGACACCATCCTGATCCTGCACGGGGTCCGGGAGCTGTACGAGACGCACCACAAGCTCAAGATCAGCGACGAGGCGCTCAAGGCGGCCGCCAACATGGCCGCCCGTTACATCACCGACCGGTTCATGCCCGACAAGGCGATCGACCTGATCGACGAGGCGTCGTCCCGCGTCCGCATGGCGCGCTCGGCCTCGCCGCCGTCCCTCAAGGACGCGATGCTCGGTCTGCAGTCGCTGCAGCGCGAACTCGAGTCCGCCGTCAACAACCAGGAGTTCGAGCTTGCCGCCGAGCTCCGTGACCGTGAGCGCAAGCTCCGCGACCGGATCGAGGACCAGCGGCAGGAGGTCAAGGACTCCAACCAGAGTGACGAGATCTACGTCACCGAGGAGGACGTCGCCCAGGTCGTCTCGATGTGGACGGGCATCCCGCTCCAGCGCATCGCCGGGGCCGAGTCCGAGCGCCTGCTCCAGATGGAGACCGTCCTCCACGAGCGGATCATCGGGCAGGAGGAGGCGATCGCCGCCATCTCCAAGGCCGTCCGCCGGGCTCGCGCCGGGATCAAGGATCCCCGCCGCCCGATCGGGTCGTTCATCTTCCTTGGCCCGACCGGCGTCGGCAAGTCGTACCTGACCAAGGCCCTGGCCGAGTTCATGTTCGGCTCCGAGGACCACCTGATCAAGATCGACATGTCCGAGTTCATGGAGCGGCACTCCGTGGCCCGGCTCGTCGGAGCTCCTCCGGGCTACGTCGGCTACGAGGAAGGCGGCCAGCTGACCGAAGCCGTTCGCCGGAAGAGCTACTCGGTGATCCTGCTCGACGAGATCGAGAAGGCGCACCCGGAAGCCTTCAACATGCTCCTCCAGATCATGGAGGACGGGCACCTGGCGGACGCCAAGGGCCGCAAGGTCGACTTCCGCAACACGATCATCATCATGACCTCGAACGTGGGCGCCGACCAGATCACCGGCAACCTGTCGATGGGCTTCGACTTCCGGCAGGACGCCGAGAAGCAGGCCAAGCGCGACTACGCCCAGATGCGCGACAAGGTCATGAGCCAGCTCAAGCAGACGTTCCGGCCGGAGTTCCTCAACCGGATCGACGACGTGATCGTCTTCCACTCGCTCGAGAAGGGCCAGATCCGCCAGATCGTTGACCTCGAACTGACCCGCGTCCGTGGGCAGGTCGCCGAGCAGGACATCACCCTCGAAGTCACCGAGCCGGCGATGGACCTCCTCGGAGAGCGCGGCTACGACCACACCTACGGAGCGCGGCCGCTGCGCAGGATCATCCAGAACCTGATCGAGGACCCGCTGGCCGAGGGTCTGCTGAGCAACCGGTTCCCGGCTGGCTCCACTGTCCGGGTCGACGTCGAGGACGATCTCCTCAAGCTCGACCTGGTCGACGGCCCGGCGGCGCGGACGCCCGCCGAGCAGCCGGACGAGGAGCTTGCCCCGGTCTCCTAGGGCCGATCGGAGCAGGTACACGGTAACGACGGGACGGGTTCACTGGTGGACCCGTCCCGTTATCTTTTGGCTTGGGCTCCATCTCCGGCAGGGATGAGAGCCGCTATACTTTCGAACATCCGTTCGCGCGCCGGGAATGCCAGTTGGCGTCGTACCAGCGAGCGACCTCCCAGAGAGTACCGATGGCCAGAGCCAAGACGACGACCAGATGGGTCTGCCAGCAGTGCAGCTACACGAGCCCGGCCTACCTCGGTCGCTGCCCGGGCTGTGAGTCGTGGCACACGATGGTGGAGACCGTCGAGGAGCGCCGGCCAGCCACGGGTTCTAGTTCCGCGACGGTCCGTGGCGGGCGACCGCAGCAGCACGCCCAGCGGCTCGATTCGGTCGGCTCGGCGGCGATTGACCGGATCCCGGTCCCGATCTCCGAGCTGGACCGGGTGCTCGGTGGCGGCCTGGTTCCCGGCTCGCTGGTCCTGGTCGGCGGTGACCCCGGCATCGGCAAGTCGACACTCGTCCTCCAGACCGCCGCGGCCCTGGCCGAGGCGGGGGCTGGACCGGTCCTCTACGTCTCCGCGGAGGAGTCGGCCCAGCAGATCCGGCTCCGCGCCGACCGGCTCGGCGTCTCGCATCCTGATCTCTGGGTCCTGTCCGAGACCGACCTCGACCGGGTCCTGCGGGAGGCCGACGAGCGCCAGCCGGGCCTGCTCATCGTGGACTCCATCCAGACGGTCTACCTGGAGGACATGTCCTCGGCGGCCGGCAGCGTCAGCCAGGTGCGGGAGTGCACCGCCCGCCTGATGCAGTGGGCCAAGCCGCGCGGCATCCCGGTCCTGATCATCGGTCACGTCACCAAGGAGGGGACGATCGCCGGCCCTCGCGTGCTCGAGCACATGGTCGACGCCGTCCTCTACCTGGAGGGGGAGCGGCACCAGCAGTACCGCATCCTCCGTGGCGTGAAGAACCGGTTCGGCTCGACCGACGAGGTCGGCGTCTTCGAGATGGCCGATGTCGGCATGCGCGAGGTCACCAACCCGTCCGAAGCGTTCCTCGAGGGGCGGGCGGCCCAGGCGACCGGTTCGGCCGTCGCGATCACGATCGAGGGGACACGGCCGATCCTGGTCGAGATGCAGGCGCTGACGACGGCGACCGCTTTCGGGTTGCCCCGGCGCAGTGCGAACGGGCTCGACACGAATCGCCTCCAGCTCCTGGTCGCCGTGCTGCAGAAGCGGGTCGGGATCTCGCTCGGTGGGCAGGACATCTACGCCAACGTCGTCGGGGGCCTGCGCGTCGTCGAACCGGCGGCCGACCTGGCAGTGGCGCTGGCGGTGGCCTCCAGCTACCGCGACGTCGCCATCGCGCCGGGGACGGCCGTCGTCGGGGAGATTGGCCTATCCGGTGAGCTCCGTTCCGTCAGCCAGCTCGACCGGCGCATCAACGAGGCCCGGCGACTCGGCTTCACGACGGTGATCGCCTCGGGCGCCGAGAGCGGTACCCGAACGACCGACGGCATCCGGATCATCCGGACCTCGACCCTGAGCGCGGCGCTGGACGCGGCGCTCGGCGAGGGTTAGGGAGGGTCAGCCGATCCAGCTGGCCCTGAAGATAGCGACGCAGCCGTATGGGTACGGCTGCGCGCGTTGACATCTCGCTCTCGCGATCCAACCGACGCTCTCGTTGTCGAGATCCGGCCGGCTATGTTTCTGGGGCGTGGAGTCGCGTCCGC
>CADCWK010000409.1 GCA_902806375.1 uncultured Thermomicrobiales bacterium | reverse complement strand
CGGTCGCGATGTCCAGCCTGGATGACCTGCGGGGCGTCGTCCGGGCCAAGGACATCCTCGCCGACCTGCAGGCCGGGACGATCCGGGAGATGGAGACCTACCTCCGGCCGGTCGAGTTCGTCCCCGAGGGTCATGGGCGAGATGTACAAAACGGTTTGCATCGGGTGCTCCTTGCTCGGTGTCCAACGACAGCGCTGCGCAGAAGTTGCGCAGCGTCCAGCGGGAAGCGTCTGACTCATCAGGTGTCTTCCATACGGAGGGCACCCCGGACCACGTACGTGGTGGCCCTGCGATGATCCCGTAGAGACCTTTTCTCCTTTACGCCTCCAGGTCAGTGACCGTGATGGTCATGGGCTGCTCAATTGACAGTGGCTATGGAACTCCCGGCGCTACGGCTCACGTATGATGTCACTCCTGTGATGCTGCTGGGAGGGTTGGTATGCGGGTGACGGTGGTGGGAGCAGGGGCAATCGGCGGCACCCTCGGAGTGCAGGTGCACCGGGCTGGCCACGAGGTCATGCTGGTCGACCGCGACGCGGCCCACGTTGCGACGATCAACCGTGATGGCTTCCGGATCAGTGGTCTCGTCGAAACGACCGAGTGGGTTCCGGCTATCGTTCCGGCTGACCTCCCGGATCTGGTGCACGATCGAGGACCGCTCGGAATGGTGGTGCTGGCGGTCAAGGCGATGGATACGGAGTCGGCCGTCGAGCAGATTCGCCCCTACCTTGCCCCTGACGGCTTCATCGTGTCCTATCAGAACGGCCTCAATGAGCAGACGATCGCCAGCATCGTCGGTGCGGAGCGAACCGTCGGGGCGTTCGTCCATTTCGGCGCTGACCTCGTCGAGCCGGCACACGTCGTCTTGGCGAATCGATTGAAGACTTACATCAGCGAGCTTGATGGGACAGACACCGAACGCATCCGGATGATCGCCGCCACCCTGTCATCCGTGACGGAAATGGAGGTCACCACCAACCTGGAGGGGTATCTCTGGGGCAAGCTGTGTTACGCCGCCCTGGGATTCGTCGTCTCGACTGTTGATGCGCCCATTGACGAGGTTGTGATGGTTCCCGAGGCCCGGACTGCCATTCGGGGTGCGGTAGCTGAGGTCATCGACGTGGCCCGTGCGGCGAGCATCGAACTGGAGAACATCCATGGATTCGAGCCTCGTCTGTTTGATCGACGCAATCCCGACCTGATCGCCCAGACGGACGCCCTGTTCGAACGATGGGCCGAAGACGGCAAGACGGCGATTAAACGTCACATGGGCATCCACCGCGACATCAAGGTGCGCAAGCGGCGCACGGAGGTCGACTTCCAGATCGCTCCCGTCGTGGAGCGGGGTCGTGCGCTCGGCGTACCGACGCCTGCCTGCGCACTGCTCGTCGACCTCGTGCATGAGATTGAAGCGGGGACACGGGCTCAGGACTGGTCGACGATCGCTGGACTCAACCGAATGCTGACCGTCGAAGGTGCCACGACGCGGTAAGAACGGACCCTGTTCGAGATTAGCTTGTGTGAACCGCTGTGCTGGCGAGCGGCCAGCGCCGGGAGCGAGGCACCACGGACAGGCGCCTCGCTGGGACCGGTCGATTCGGCACGAGAGGAGAGCCACGTGATGGACGACTTCACCGGACACGTCGTGTTCGTGACCGGGGCTGCCTCAGGCATCGGACTCGGTATTGCCCGAGCCTTCTACGAGACCGGAGCGAATGTCGTCCTGGGTGACTTCCGCCCGGAGACCCTGGACCGTGCGCGCGCTGACTTTCCGGACCCGTCACGCGTCTCGTTCCAGCAGGTCGACGTCCGTGATGAGACGTCGGTCGCGGCGTTCCTCCGTGCCGGAGAGGACGCGTTCGGCCCGGCGACGGTCATGGTCGCCAATGCCGGCGTCTATCCCAATACCCCGGTTCTCGAGATGTCCCCCACCGAGTGGGACCAGGTGATGGAGACCAACGTCCGGGGGGTCTTCCTCTCGTGCCAGGCCGCCGCCCGCAGCATGGTGGCGCACGGCACGCCAGGAAAGCTCATCACGATCTCCTCCGGGGCGTCCACCAGTGGGCGACGGGGAGCGTCGCACTATTGTGCGTCCAAGGCCGGAGTCGTGATGTTCACGAAGGTGCTGGCGATGGAACTGGCCGAGCACAAGATCAATGTCAACTGCGTGTCACCCGGCCTGGTCGAGGTCAGCGACGGGTTCTCCGCCATCTCCACGGACTACGTGACCGTCCTCAAGCAGTCCATCCCGTGGGGACGGATCGGGCAGCCGGCGGATATCGCAAACGCGGTCCTGTTTCTCGCATCGCCGGCCGCGGAGTTCATCACCGGGGCCGTGCTCGCGGTCGATGGCGGGAGCAGCGCGGGACGTGCGCACCTGCCGCTCAGTTCACCGACACCTGAAAGGCACTCCTAACCTGCTCATCAGCCGAGATTATGACGCTCACTCGAAGAGAAAGCAGTCCCGATCAGTGAATTGCAGGACAACTGGTAGTCGCGCACTGCGACCTTTGTCTAGCACTGCTGCGGGGGAGGGGTCAGCGTTGCAGCAAGCCCTAGCACAATACTGAGGCGCGTCGACATTCCTACTCACTGGCGGCCGATGTATCCACCCGGATTGCCCTCACGGTGGCAACCCGGAGCCGATCGATCCCCTCGACGCGGAGCCGGTAAGTCTCAGCGGGCTCAAGGACCTCGTCGCCGACCCGCGCGGGTCGTCCCAGATGAGAGAAGACGTACCCGCCAATCGTCTCCATGCCGTCGGCCGTGGCGACCAGGTCGAGGTCGTAATCGTCCCGGATGTCGATCAGGGATGTTAGCCCGTCGAAGACGAAGGTCCCGTCACTGGCCGCGACCGGTTGAACTGCGGGGTCGCGCTCGTCGTTGATCTCACCGATCAACCCCTCGACTAGATCTTCCAGCGTCACGATCCCTGCCGTGCCGCCGTACTCGTCGATGACCACGGCGAAGTGGTGCCGGCCCTCGCGCATTTGCTGCATGACCTCGGCGGTTGCCGCGCTCTCAGGGACCAAAAACGGCTCGCCCATGAGCGAGCGAAGGTCCCCTGCGTCGAGCGGGAGCGCTTGGCCGCGCGCGGTTGCTAGCACGATCGGGATCAGACGCTTGACGTTGACGACCCCCACGACGTGGTCAACTGTCTCCTGATAGACCGGGAACCGGGTGTGGCCAGTCTCGACCGCGCGCACGACGACGTCATCCAGTGAGGCCAGGACGCTGATCGCCTCGACTTCCGTTCGCGGGATCATGGCATGGCGGACCTCCAGTTCCGAGAATCGGAAGGCCCGGTCCACCAGATCGCTGGAATGCTTGTCGAAGACTCCGGCTTGCCGGCTGGCGTCGACGGACATTCGGAGCTCTTCAGCGGATTGGACCAGCGCGTGCCCCGATGCCGGCTGAATGCCGATCAGCCGAACAACGCCATTGCCGACCGCGTTGAGCGCGACGATGGCCGGACGGAAAATCAGGTAGAACCACCGGATCGGTGTAGCGACGAACAGGGCGGCCGACTCCGATCGCTGAAGTGCAATGCTCTTGGGAGCCAGTTCGCCAATGACGATGTGGAGGGAGGTCACGATCGAGAACGCGATGACGAAGGCAATGGTGTGGGTCAGCCCGTCCAGGATCGTCTGAGGGACCAGTGGGATGTAACCAATCAGCGGCTCGATCAGTGTGGCGATCGCCGGTTCGCCGATCCATCCCAAGGCCAGGCTTGACAGCGTTATACCAAGCTGGGTCGCGGCGATGTAGGTGTCGACATGATCGATCCGGTTGAGCACCCGGATCGCGCCTTGATGACCCTCCGCCGCGAGATGCTGGATACGGGTCCGGCGGACTGAGATCAGCGAGAACTCGGTCAAGACGAAGAACCCGTTGGCGAGCACTAGGGTGATGACTGCGAGGATACCGAGCCAGCTGCTGATCTTAAACTCCTCATTGGAAAGCGGACGGCGGGCAGGTGCTAGCTGGCAAAGGCCATCGTGGCCCAGAATCCGTTCGACGCAAGTCGCGGTATCGTCTAGACTAGAAATTAGTTTAGCCGACACAAAAGGCTAAGGCAAAGTCCATCTGCGCACGATCGATAGGTCGAGGGTGCGCGTCAACTCGGCGGCCTCTTCAGGCGCAGGGACATGGGGGTCGTCGGCGAGAGATTTGTTTAGTTCGGAGGGAGCTCATTCCAGCAAGGAGACCTGTCGCGTAGCATCACTTCGACAGTCGAGTTTGGGTGTAACCCAGAACGATGATGGGCCGCATGAGCCTATTCGATGTGACAAGAGACTGCACCGGCTTCTGCACGTGCCATGAAACTGGAGGAGTGGTAAGTAGCAGGGATCGAGCGTTCGTCTCGGAATGCCGGGAGCTGCCACGGTGGGTAAGTGACCCCACGATCCTCGGAGTAGTCACTTCTCTTCACCCCGCTATACTGCGGACCTTATGCGACCAGCACATTGGAGGTGCGAGATGGCAATCGACGAATATCTAGAAACTGAGGTCGCGGTCGCGGTCGTGGCTACTGCGGTCGCCCTCACGCCGCGCGCCCGTCGCGTGCTGCGACGCGGCATCGTCTATGGGCTGGCGGGCGCGCTGATGGCCGGCGATGCGATCGTCTCCTTCGGCAAAGCTGCCGCGCGCGGCGCCCAAGACGCAACTGCTTCGCCCGCGCCCGCCCCGGTGGCTGCTCCGGACCAGCCGGTGGCTACGCAGGGACTAGGGGGCGAGGCGTGAGACCCGAGGCCGAAGACGAGCGTTCAGCCCGACCGGCGACGGAGCGAGCCGAGGAACTCGCGGATCGCATGGGGCAGCGCCTCGGTCACGCAACAATCCTCGTGAGTATGCGCATCCGTAAGATGGCGGCGCTGGCGCGTGAGGAGGCCGAGGACGTCTGGGCGGAGGCAAAGAGCGTCGGCCGCCGGGGCAAGCCATAGGCGAGGCGGAGTAGGGCCTCAAGATATCCGGCGCCTTGATGGTGCTACCCATCTGACTCGAGGGCGTCAGGGATAGAGGTTCTGCCCTGGAAAGAGCGTTGAGGGACCCCGATGGACCTGCTTGTCGCTGAGGAACTCCGTTTCGTCCATGCCATGCCGGGCCGGGTACGGCTGCACTTGCCGGGACGAACCAGCCAGGGGCTCCGCCACGCCGAAGTGCAGCTCCGACAAGTGCCGGGTGTCCGCAGCGCGCAGGCGAACCCGCTTACCGGCAATGTCCTGGTCCACTTCGACCCGATAGCGACCGATGAGGTTGCTGTCCGTCACGCGGCCAGTGCGCCCGTGGTAGCAGCCGGGCCTGACGACGATGAACAGGCACTTGCCCTACCGCCGGTCCTCCGGGAACGGCACGGGTCGACGACCCGCGCGCGGATCGTGGTCCGGGGCTTGGACCGCGATCCGGCGCTGGCACGTCGGGTTGTGGAGCGCCTCGAGCATCGTCCCGGTGTACAACGGGTGACCGCGAGTCCGCTCACTGGCCGGGTGCTGGTGGAGTTCGCGGAGCCCGAGACAACCGTGGGCGATCTCCTGTCCGACGTCACGGATCTCGAACTCCCGGCGCTGCCAGGCGAAGACTGGCCGACCCACCCGCTCGAGTCGGGACCGCTGGTACGGAACGCGACCCGCGGCGTCGCGGCAGCACTTGGGCTTAGCCTTCTCGCCGGCCGACGCCTGTTCGGTGCTGAGGGCCCCCCAGTCCGGACCGCCGGGCCAGTAGTCGTCGCAGGCACGATTGGGCTCCTGCAGGGCTTTCCCGCGGCACTGACCGGACTGCGCCGGTTGCTCGGGCCGAATGTGGTCGACGCCGGGCTTGGGGCGGCCGGCGTCGTGAGTCTCACCCTCGCCGGTAGCCCGCTAGGCCTGGCGCTTGGCGGCTTGCAGGCCGCTCGTCTGTTCACGGAGATCCGGGCGAGGAGAGCGGCATGGCGTCGCTATGAGGAGTCGGGGGAGCGCCACGCTTCAGTGCAACCGGACGCGGTGATCTATCTCGAGTCCGGCGACCGGGCGCCGCTGGCTGCCAAGGTCCGGGAAGGGATCGGCGTCGCAGTCAGCCGCGATGGTCTGCCCATGGCGGTCACCCGGGGGAGTACGATCTCTGCCGGCGCGCCGATCTATGGTGGGCCATTCGTGCTGGAGCTGGGAAGCGGTGACCCGTTCACTCCGCAGCCCCGTCCCAGCCCCATCGCTCCGTCGGTCCACAACCGTTACCTGAGAGCCATGGAGCCGCTCTCGCTCGCCTATGCGGTGGCAACAGGCCTCCTCACCCGCTCGCCCGCCCGGGCCTTCGCCGCATTGCTCCTAGTCAACCCCCTCCCGGCCGTGGTCGGGAGGGAGGCGGCAAACGCGGGCGCATCCGCGCGGGTGCTGCGGTCCGGGGTGACGGTCGTCGGCACGCGGCCGGATCGGCCCGTCCGTCTCCCCGACCTCCTCCTCCTCGATGGTCCACGGGTGCTGACCGATGGGTTCGAATTGGCAGCCGTCGTGCCACTAGTCGGGAGTATTGGCGCCGCCGACATCCGCGTGCGGGCGGAGACGATCGCTGCCGCGTCTGACTCGCCCTGGCATGGCGCCTTCCCCGCGACCCGCAGCGTCCCGGCGACCGATGGGACGTTCGATGGGAGGACAGCCACTGCCGTCGTAGAAGGTGTGGGCTACACCCTGGGCCCGGTTGGGGACTCAGACCAAGTGCCGGCGGCCGTGCGCCTTCGGCATCGCGGGGACTATCTGCTCTTGCTCCACCGTGAGCATGAGCCGCGACCTCTCGGCATGCTCGCCTTGCGGCCGCGACTCGCTCCGGGAGCCGAAGACCTTGGCCGGGTATGCCGACATCACCGGGTGGAGATCGGCCTGCTCGCGGGCAGCAATCCGATCACCGCACGCAGCGTGGCGGAGCGGGCAGGGGTGCCGCTCCTCGACCACGATGATCTCGTGGAGACCATTCGCGCCAGACAGGCAACGGGAATGGTCGTCGCGGTTGTCTCTGACACTGCCGAGGCCGCGGCGGCCTTCGCCGCCTGTGACCTGGCGATCGGTCTCACGCCTGGCGGTGCCCACCTGCCCGCCCGCACGGACCTACTGGCTCCTGACCTCGGTGCAATCGCCGCCGTCGTGGAGGCGGGTGCTCATCGGGAAGCGGCGATCCGCGACGCTGTCGCCTTCTCAGCGGTCGGAAACGCAGTCGGCGCGGTGTGGGGCCTGTGGGGTCGGCCGGGTATCGGGCGTACCGGCTACGCAGCCTACCTTGCCGCGTTCGGAGCCCTCGCGTCGGGATGGGCACGGTTGCGCGGTGGAGACCGACCGATCCCGGCGGCTTCTGCGATAGCGGATCCACACCCGGAGCGTTGGAGTCGGCAAAGCGCGGCCACTGTGCTGCGAGCCTTTGAAAGCACTGAGGCAGGCCTCACAAGCGCGCAAGCGGCGGAGCGGCGGCAGGTCGTCACACCGGTGGCACGCCGCAACCGGGTGCTGATCGCCCTCATCGACCAGCTCCGTTCGCCGCTCACTGCCATCCTTGCCGCGGGCGCAGGCCTCTCGCTTATCCTCGGTGCTCCCGCAGACGTCGTCATGATCGGAGCGATGGTCGTCGCGAACGCCGCCGCCGGGGCGTGGCAGGAGTCACGGGCGCACGAGGCTGCCGAAGCGCTGGCGCGCCTGGGGACCGTCACCACGCGGGTTCTCCGCGACGGCCAGGCCGTGGTGGTGCCGGGGGATCAACTCGTACCTGGGGACGTGATGCTGCTCGTGGCCGGTGACCGGGTCGCCGCCGACGCTCGCCTGCTGGAGGCCCACGGTCTGGAGGTGGACGAGGCCAGCCTGACGGGCGAGTCTCTGCCCGTGTCGAAGACGCTCGACGGCCCAGCGGATGGGAGCCGCATCCTGCTCGAAGGCAGTGACGTGGTCGCCGGCACGGGGCGAGCCGTTGTGGTAGCAGTTGGCCGTGAGACGCGTATGGGCGCGATCGCCGCAGTGCTGGCCATCGAGGAGACGGGTCCGAGTCCGCTCGACACACGCCTCAACCGCATGCTGCGCCAGGTGTTGCCTGTCGCCGCGGCGGGAGGTGGCATCGTCGTCGGCTCCGGACTGGTGCGGGGTGGTTCTCCGCTGTCGCATCTCGCAGTCGGAGCGAGTATCGCGATCGCCGCGATTCCGGAAGGCCTGCCGCTGCTTGCCAGGATTGGCGAGGCGGCAGTCGCACGCCGCCTGTCGCGCCGCCGGGCACTCGTCCATCGTCTGGCAGCGGTCGAGGCGCTCGGCCGCGTCGACGTCGCCTGCACGGACAAGACTGGGACCTTGACGGAGGGGCGGCTCAAACTACGTCTCGCGGCCGACTTCAGCCAGGAAATCAGTCTGCCAGGCATGTTGCCGACGAACCTGCGCCGCATGCTGCTCACCGCCGTCCTCGCTGGCCCACATCCTGACGCGTTGGACGCTGCGGCAGATCGTACCGATGTTGCGGTCATTCAAGGTGCCCAGGAAGCCGGTCTTGGCGACGAGACCCGGAGGGAGCGTGAGGCCCACTTGCCGTTCGATTCGGCAAAATCCTTCCATGCCGCCGTTGTTCAGGGACGTCTCTGCCTCGAGGGCGCGGCGGAAGTCCTCGTTCCCCGCTGCGATCGAGTGCGCCGCGATGGAGATGAGTACCCGCTCGACAATGCCGGTCGGGACGCCTTGCTCGCACATGCCGGGCGTCTCGCGGAACGCGGGCTTCGCGTCCTTATGGTCGCGGAGGGCCCAGCCAACACACCCATGGACAACCCGCAGGGCCTCGTTGCCCTCGGCTTCCTCGGGCTGAGCGATCCGCTCCGGCCGACCGTCGCGGCGGCTGTGCTCCGGTGCCACAACGCAGGAGTCCGGGTGATCATGATCACCGGTGATCATCCCGCCACGGCCCGCGCGATCGCTGGTGAAGCCGGCCTACCCACCGAGGACCATCGTGTCCTCACCGGGGTTGATCTCGCCGGATTCGACGACGCTGAGCTCGACCGACGCCTCGAGCACGTAACCATCGTCGCCAGGGCCACGCCGATGGACAAGCTGCGGATCGTCCAGGGCCTGCAGCGCCTCGGCCACACCGTCGCCATGACCGGGGATGGTATCAACGACGGGCCGGCGCTCCGCCTTGCAGATGTCGGTGTCGCGATGGGCCGTGGTGGGACCGAAGTCGCCCGCCAAGCGGCCGACGTGGTGCTCACTGACGACGATTTCTCGACCCTCGTGGAAGCCCTCGTCGAGGGACGCAGCTTCTGGCGCAACCTCCGCCGTGCTCTCGGCCTGCTACTGGGAGGCAACCTCGGCGAGCTCGGTCTGCAGGTCGGGGTGAGCCTTCTCGGTCTCGCTGCCCCGTTGACCTCACGTCAAATCCTCGCGGTGAACCTGATCACCGACGTCCTCCCTGCCCTCTCCGTAGCCCTGCAACAGCCCGAGCATCACAACCTGTCCGGTCTCGCCCGCGAGGGCACGTCGGCCCTTGGTACGCCATTGCGCACCGACATTCTGCGTCGTGGAACAGCGACGGCGGTGCCATCGCTTGCTGCTCACCTCATCGCCCTGCGGTTGGGTGGTTTGCCACTCGCGCGCACTGTCGCCTTCGCGAGCATCATCACCACGCAGCTCGCCCAAACGCTCGATGTTGGCCGAGGTGAAGGCGGCGTTAGTCGCTCCGTCCTTGGCGCCGTCATCGGCTCCACCGGTCTGCTAGTTGCGACCTGCGCTGTCCGGCCGCTCCGCGACTTCCTCATGCTAGGGATGCCAGGGCCCCTCGGCCTGGTGCTGGTTGGGGCCGCAACCATTGCTTCCTTACTAATGAGTCGAGGACTAGCTTTCCCCGAATCGAGACGAATCAGTCACGCTGGCGCGTTGCATCCCGCTCGGTCGACCGAAGGCTCCGCATAAGAAGCCAACCCTGCTCCCGGCTCTGGTATAGGCGGAGACGGACCCCGAGATTAACAGGCAGTCGGCTCCATAGGCAGGCCCTCTGGTCGACGGAGACGCTGGTACGGCCAATCGAGTTTGGTACCGACGAGTGCTAAGGAGTCAGTACTTTCAATACCCGTGGGATGGTTGCTTGGATGCTCGAGGAGGACACTGGTCAAGCTGAGAAAGTTGACGGGCACCGGCGGGTTGGGAAGACAACTTTAGCCTTCAAGCGATGGGATGTCGTCTATCGGAACACATTCCCGTCCTACGGGTAAGCGTTATTGTTTAGTAGTTGGTGCTCAGAGTAACTCGACTATGAATCACACCCCTTCGGAGGACGGCACGCGCGTCCTCTACAGACGAAGAAACGCTTGTTCTCGGCACTAGACGTGCCACTCCAGTAGACAGCTCGTCCTGACAGACTGTCATGGAGGTTCTCCTAGAGCGGGGGGCGGAATGGTTGACCGGAATCAGCCATAGCCGCAGGGCCGATGGTAGCCCCGGATCTGGGCCGGCGTCACCTGGTTTAGGCCCGCCCCGATTACCGTCGTCAGCACGTTGGTGTCCCGCGCCTTGGCCCCGCGCAGGTGTGCCTTGAGGTCGGCGAAGACCAGCTCGATCGGGTTGAGGTCCGGCGAGTAGACCGGCAAGGGCCAGACGTCGCAGTCCGCCGCCGCGAGCGCGGCCCTGGCAGCCGCGTTCTTGTGGACGGACAGGGTGTCCAGGACCACGATCTGCCCCGGTTGCAGGACCGGCACCAGCCGCTCGGCCACCCAGTGGGCGAAGATCACGCCATCCAGCGCGCGGGAAAACACCAGCGGTTCCAGCACGCCGTCGATCCCGATCGGGGCCAGCAGCGTCTGGTTCTCCCCGTGGTTGCGCGGCACCCGCTCGGTCAGGCGGACGCCCCGTGGTGCTCGCCCCCGACGACGCGTCATGACGGTCTGCGTGCTGGTCTCGTCGAGGAACACGAGCCGATCGACCGGGATGGCAGCGACCCGGTCGGCCCACTCCGCCCGTTGCTCGGGTCGCTGTTCAGTGGCAATCAGGGACTTTTTTTGAGTGGCAGCCCGCGGCGGCGCAGCACCCGTCCCACGGTCCAGATGCTGACAGGATGGCCATGCTCAGCGACGAAACGGACGCGGTGCTCGGCGAGTGTGGCGTCGGGCTAATCGACGACCTGGGCGACCAAGGCGTCCTCCTGCCGCGGGGAGAGCAGTCGGGCACGGCCGGGTACGGGCCTGGGCCCAAGGTCCTCACCTTGGCGACGGCGCTGGCGCCACCGGCGGAGGGTGCGGGCACTGACGCCCATGGTGCGGGCGATCTCGGCCGTCGGGTGGCCGGCGTCGATGGCCTGGAGCAGCCGCTCACGGAGATCGCAGGAGCACGGGGCGGGCATGCCTTCAGTTTGCCGCAGACGGTCAACCTCACTACTCCCCGCTCTGAGAGCGTCAATAGGACAAATGGTCATTGTCTTCCGTAATAATCTCGGCTAATGTTGAATGGGTACGCATTCGCATACCACGCCTCAGATCGTTCGACCAGGGTCTCGGGCAACACTTCGCTTAAGAGCGATGACTGCACGCTGTCGCGAGCAACCCGGCTGGCACTGCGGAGGAGCGGCATCCCGACACGAGTGTGGATCCAAGAGGCGGCCAAGGAGCCCCTCGGTGCGATGAGGCACGATTCCCGATTTCCCAGCAAACCAAAGGCGAGGACAGCGCAGATGCTATCCAACGTGAGACGCCATCGATCACTCGTTCCTCATGTCGTGCTTATAGTCGCCCTCATCGGTGCGTCGTCACTCTTCAACCTTGGCGGTACGGAAAGCCAGGCCTCCAGCCATCGGGAAGCTCCGGTCATCAGCCAGGACCCGGCAGCGGATAATACCGATGTCTACGCCTTCGTCAGCCCGGATCGTCCGGATACCGTCACGCTCATCGCCAATTACTACCCATTCCAGGACCCGGCCGGGTTCCCGAACTTCTACCGCTTCGGTGACGACGTGGCGTACGACATCCACGTCGACAGCACCGGTGGCGGGTTCGAGGACATCATCTACCGCTTCGAATTCACCACGGAGACCCTCGACCCCAGTACTTTCCTCTACGCCACCGGCCCGGTCGAGTCGCTTGATGACCCGAACCTGAACGTTCGCCAGTTCTATACCGTCACCGAAATCCGGGCTGGCGAGTCCACCGTGATTGCTGAGGGGCTACAGACCCCGCCCTCCCACATCGGTCCGACCTCGACCCCCGACTATCCGTCCCTTGCCGCCGCTGCTGTCTACGACGTCGGCAACGGCGTCCAGGTCTTCGCCGGCCAGCGAGACGACTCGTTCTTCGTCGACCTCGGGGGCATCGGCGATCTGCTAACGATCCGCCAGCCGCCGGGCAACGCCGGTGGCGGTATCGACGAGCTGATGGGCCTCAACGTCCAGACAATCGCCCTCCAGGTCCCGATCAGCCAAGTGACCAGCGACGGTTCCGTTCCGACTGACCCGGCCGATCCGGCCGCGGTGATCGGTGTCTGGGCGACCTCGAGCCGGTTCTCGACGACCATCATCGGGGACGATGGGACGCGTAACGGCGAGGGCGACCTCGTCCAGGTCTCGCGCCTAGCGAACCCGCTCGTCAACGAGCTTGTGGTTCCGCTTCAGTTCAAGGACATGTTCAACGCCTCCATCCCGAGCAATGACGCGCAGTTCCTGCCCGCTGTTCTCAACCCAGAACTGCCCGGGCTGCTGACCGCCCTTTACGGCGTCGACGTGCCCGAGGGCGACCGTGACGACCTCGTAGCGGTCTTCTTGACCGGCGTCGCCGGTCTCAATCAGCCGTCGGGCGTGACCCCGAGCGAGCAGATGCGCCTCAACGTTGCCATTCCGCCCGCCACAGACCCTAGTCGGCTGGGCGTCCTCGGTGGCGACCTCGCTGGCTTCCCGAACGGGCGGCGACCCGCAGACGACGTGGTGGACATCGAGCTGCGCGTCGTCGCCGGTGTCCTGGTCGAGGGGTTCGACGTCGCGCCGAACAACCAGCTCGGTGACGGGGTCGACGCCAACGACCGCGAGTTCCTCGGGGAGTTCCCGTATCTGGCGACACCGAGCCAGGGGTTCTCACACGATCATCATGAGCCCGGCGGTATCACCGTGATGCCCGAGACTGGTACGGGTCCCTAGATCCAAAGCAGCATCCGGGAGAAGGTTTGCCAGTGGCCGGGCCAATGCTGGTCCGGCCACTGGGCTGTCGGTAGGTAACGTCCGACAGGGCGCCGGTTCCCGCGTTATTGGAGTGGAGCGCGGTCAAAGGGGATCGAATGTCCCTACGCTTTCTGAGCCGGGATGAGGTGTGACGATGTCCAAGGTAATCGCCCCTTCCTCGAGAGCGATCACAGGGCCGTGGGTAGGGCGGCTCGGGATCGCGGTCTTGGCGGCGCTTGTGCTCTTTAGCGGGGTGCTCAACATTGGTTCGGTGTTCAGTGACCGGGACGTAGAGGCTTGGGACACCGATCCAGCAGCGCCCTCCACCATGGATCGGCTCGTCGGTGCGCCCATTCGGGTGCCATCGAGGCTGGACGGTGAGATCTTGAGCTTGCAGGATACGCTACGGGCCGACCCGGACAACGGTCCCGCGGCGAGGACGCTCGGTCAAGCCTACGTGCAGAAGGTTCGGGAGACGGGCGACACGGGTTACTACCCAAAGGCCGAGGCACTCTTTGCGCAGGCGCTGGAGATCGATCCCGGTGACGTCCTGGCCATGGTTGGACAAGGAACCGTTGCGCTCGCCCGCCATCAGTTCGCCGACGCCCTCAATTGGGGTGAGCGGGCTCGGGCAGGGAATCCCCACCACGCCGCCGCCTACGGCGTGATCGGTGACGCTCAACTCGAGCTTGGCCGCTACCCAGACGCGTTCGCCACCTTTCAGGAGATGGTCGACCTCCGCCCCGACCTCACGTCCTTTTCACGCGTCTCGTACGCTCGTGAACTGATGGGCGACCGAATCGGCGCCATCGCGGCGATGGAGCAGGCAGCGACCGCCGGCGCGTCCAGTCCCGAGAACGTCGCTTGGGCCCAGGGGCAGCTCGGCAACCTGTTCTTCGACCAGGGCGACCTGGAGGAAGCCGAGCATCGCTATCGGAGCACGCTGGCGGTGCTTCCCGACTACGTCTATGGCCTTGCCGGCCTGGGCCGGGTCGCGGCAGCGCGGGGCGATGTCGACGGAGCGGTCGCCAACTACACCGCCGCGATCCACCAGTTACCGGCACCAGAGTTCGTCATTGCCCTGGGCGACATCCTCTCGGCGGCCGGGCGGTCGGACGAGGCGGCCCAGCAGTACGCGCTCGTCGCGCCGATGCAGGACATCTACGCGGCGAACGGAGTTGACACGGATTTGGAAATGGCCCTCTTCGATGCCGATCACGGCCGGGACTTGCCGCAGGCGGTCGCCCGTGCTGAGGAAGGGTTCGCCCGTCGCCCGAGCATCGAGGCAGCCGATATTCTCTCATGGACTCTCTATCGGAACGGCGAATACGCTGCAGCGCACGAAGCGAGTCGGCAGGCGCTGCGCCTCGGCACCCAGGACGCCCAACTGCTCTTCCATGCTGGGATGATTGAGGCCGCCCTTGGCGAAACCGCCGCCGCCGTCGAGCATCTCCAGAGTGCTCTCCAGCTCAATCCCTACTTCTCGCTTGACTCGGCCAAGCAGGCGCGGGAGACCCTCCGCGAGTTAGGCGTTGAGCCCTTGGCGAACCAGACCGGCGGCGTCCAGGGCCATGCCTAATAACTCCGCGTCCTTATGGTCGCAGAAGGCCATCTGAGGCTCCCATGGACGACCCGCAGCGCCTCGTTGCCCACGGCTTCCTCGGGCCCAGCGATCCGCTCCGACCCACCGTTGCGGCAGCCGTACTCCGGTGCCACAACGCAGGCGTCCGGGTGATCTGGAGAATGCGTTCTATCGTGACGTACTCACCACCTTCACCGCCGACGACTTCGCCCCCACCGTCTACGACCTGCTCACCCAGGTCGGCGAGCACGAGGCCGCCCACGTCGAGGCGCTCTCCGCCACCATCACCGACCTGGGCGGCGAGCCGGTCGAGGAGCTGAGCTACGACTTCGGCTACAGCGACGTCGAGGGCTTCCTGGCCACGGCGGCGGCGATCGAGAACGTGGGCGTGGCCGCCTACGCCGGGGCGGCGCCGTCGGTGGCGGTGCTGGCGCCGAGCCTGGTCGAGACGGCGCTGGGCATCCACAGCGTCGAGGCCCGCCATGCCTCCTTCCTGGCCGCGCTGATCAACGATGCGGACAACAACCCGTTCCCGAACGCGGTGGATTCGCCGCTGACCCCGGAAGAGGTCCTCGAGATCGCTGGTCCGTTCATCGTCAGCTAGTCCTCTCCCGCTCATCCCGGGCGACCGACGATGACCGGCGCCGGAGTCGGTCATCTCCCAGGTCCTTCCAGTGCGCCCCGGTGTCGACACCCCGTGTGTCAGCACCGGGGCGTTGCTGTATCCCACGAACGGGTCGGTCGCCGGATGGGCTCCCCGCGATGCGGTATCGTGCGGCGGTATCGTGCGAGGGACCGCCGTGGCAATGCCGGGGGACCGGTGGGGAGGAGTCGATGACCAGTGGGGAAGACGCGCGGCGGTTCGAGCGACAGCTCGCCGACCAGTTCCCGGAGTGGGCGTGTGTCGCGTCGCCGGCGGGATCCGCTGGTGATGAGGCCGGGCAGGCGTTCGGATTCATCTGCCAGCGGGCCATGCCGGCCCAGCCAGTCGGCGACGATGAGGAGCACCACCTGACGTTCACCGGCTCGTCGTGGGACGAGGCGTTCCAGCGGGCCCTCGAGGGACTCCGACCCGGCGACCAGGGCGATCCCGACGACCGGTGACGCGGTGCACGCTACTGGTGGCAACCACTCGGCATCGTCGCGACGGGGCGGCTCGATCCCCGCCACTACCCTAATCCATGCTCTCTCCGGGACCGGTCGGATGCAGCGTCCACTCCCCCCGCGGCGAGCATGGAAACACGAGGGGACACCAAGAAGCGGCAAGCCGTAACTGGCTTGCCGCTTCTTGGTCGTTGAGTTCGCGGATAGTCGGGTCTGGTGTCGCGACAGGCGTCAGGAGCGGCGGGCGTGGACCACGCTGGTCGCCGCGGCCATAGTCGCCGCGATGGCGCACAGCGCGAGTATGACACTCGTCAGCCCGATAGAGGTAGTGACCGCGCTGCCGATCCCGGTGCTCGGCATCGACGTCACGTCACCGGTGGCAGCCGTTTCATCGCTCATCGGGTCGCTCTCGGTGGTGGCATCATCGCCGCCAGTCCCACCGCTCCCCACGAGGGATCCCGGCAGATCGTCGCTGCCCTGCTCCTCGTCGGTCCCCTCGTCGTCCGAGCCACTGCCGCCACTGCCGACGATCGAGCCAGGCAGGTCATCGCCGCCCTCGTCGCCCTCGTCGTCCTGCGCGCTACTGATGAACGCGGTGTTCAATTCTCTGGTGTCCGTGCCCTCGTCGCTCTGGGCAAAGACCAGCGACGGTCCGAGCAGGACGAGGCCGAGTGCGAGGGCCGACAGCAACGTCGCCGCCATGATGAATCGCTGCACGCGAGATCCTTTCTCATACCGCTCAGCTGGGTCGCCCGGTTCCCGTGGGGAAACGACG
>CADCWK010000408.1 GCA_902806375.1 uncultured Thermomicrobiales bacterium | reverse complement strand
CGACGGCCGCAGCCACACCCCGGAGGAGTTCTCCTCCGTGGAGGACTGCGTGGCCGGTATCGAGGTCCTCGCCGCCGCACTGCACCGGCTGGCGTACTGAGCAAGGACAACTGATACCACCCCTGATCCCGCTTCGGAGCGAAAGTGACGGCGTCAATTCCAGCATGGGGGCCAGCCCACCCGAGGAGAAGACCAAACTTCGCAACGTGATGGAGTTATCACCTTCACCTCACACCTCTTCAGGTCTTCAGGTCTTCAGGTCTTCAACGCTCACGGAGAACATCAATGGCACGTGATAGCGACGGGAATCCGAAGGCACAGCCAGCCGGTGTCCGGCAACTGAACGGGACAGAACCATTGCTGCCGGGCATCACCGTCCGCGACTTCTGGGCATGGGCGATGGGTGATCTGCGTCTCAACGCTACCAGAGGGATGCTCGCTCAGTTCCTGGTAGCTCGGGCCGTCGGTGATACCCGCCCCAACGATGAGGGTTGGGGCGACTTCGACGTTCTCTCCCCAGAAGGAATCCGGATCGAGGTCAAGTCGTCAGGTTACCTTCAGAGCTGGGCTCAAAAGCGCCCGTCGATCATCGTCTTCTCAAGTCTCACGGGTCGCAGCTGGTCGCCAGCGACGGGCTATAGTGAATCGCGTCAGGTCCGCGCCGACGTCTTCGTGTTTGCCGTCCAGACGTGCAAGTGCGTTGACGACTACGATCCCTTGGACCTGACCGCATGGGACTTCTACGTTGTTCCTGGTTCGACGATTCAAGCCACTGGGCAGCGATCGATGAATCTCACCCGGGTCCGGGAACTGGCCGGGAAGGCCGTCCCATGGGCGGCCCTGCATGAGACGATCATGGCAGTCAACGTTCCGGCTTTACCCTCGTCGAGTTGACGACCGCTTGCCATTCAGGAGGAGATCTGCCTACAACGGCAACCACACCTCCGAAAGAGCCGGGCGATCGCCAGGGAAAGATAAATCACGGGTCCGTACTTTCACCCCTGCCCGCAATAGGAGGGCTACCCGGTGAGAGCACTGCCTGGCAGCATTTGGCGGGATGAGCCGGCATTGCCATGCCACCAGAATGCGGGCCGGCACAGCAACGCTGGCTCACGTAGGGCAATCCCAGGCGCCGGAGCCCAAAACCATTGATTCCATCGGCTATGCTCGGCGGTATGGACGACACCTCTACCACCCCAGCGCGCGATGACCACGGGAGCGATTCGGCCGCGTCGGGTGACCGGATCCGCGCCCTGCTCGCCGACCATGCCGCCGGCTCCCGGTTCTCGGGCGTCTGCCTCGTCACCCGTGGCGACGAGACGCTGGTCCACGAGGCCCATGGCCTGGCCCATCGCGGCTTCGGTGTGCCCAACACGGTCCACACCCGGTTCGACATCGCGTCGGTGACCAAGGTGTTCACGGCCGCCGCGATCCTTCAGCTCATCGAGGCCGGCGCGATCACGCTCGACACGACCGTCATGCCGTTCATCGGGGTGTCAGGCACCCGGATCGCCGATGACGTGACCGTCTTCCATTGCCTGACCCACACCTCCGGCATCGCCGACGATGCCGACGAGGAGGCGGGCGAGGTCTACGAAGACCTCTTCGTGGATCGACCGAACTACGCGATCCGGGAGACGGCCGACTTCCTGCCCCAGTTCGCCAACAAGGACCCCGTGTTCGCCCCCGGACGAGGGGTCCGCTACAACAACTGCGCGTTCGTCCTGCTTGGGCTCGTCATCGAGCGGGCGACCGGCATGTCCTACCGCGACTACGTCCGCGAGCACGTCTTCGCCCGGGCCGGGATGACCGGGGCCGACTTCTGCGCGATGGACGGCGTCCACCAGGACATGGCGGAGCACTACAAGCGGATCGACCACGACGGTGACCGGGTCGAATGGCGCAAGAACATCTACTCCTACCCGCCGATCGGGTCGCCTGACGGTGGGGCGACGGTGACCGCGCTCGACCTGGAGCGGTTCACCCGGGCCGTCACGTCGGGACGCCTGATGGGCGCCAGTGAGAGTCAGCTGTTCCAGCGCCCGCACGTCCTCGTCCGGCAGGGCCAGGACGACCGCCTCATGAACGGCTTCGCCTTCGAGTTCCGGGTCGCGCTGGACGGTCAAGTCCGGCGCATGCACAAGGAAGGCGCCAACGCGGGCGTCTCCAGCCTGCTGGTCCGGTATCCACCCAATGATCTGACGGTGATTCTGCTCGCGAACATCGAGTGCGACGTCTGGGGGATCCTCCGGGAGATCGAATCACTGCTGCCGGTCTGATCCGCGATGCAGCCAGGAGCAACCCCGTCTCGCGGGCGAGCAGAACGCCGGCCCTCCGGCCAATCCTGGTGCTCGCCCTTCCCCGGCGTCGTGGTCGCCCTGGCCGCACCCGCATCCCGGTAAGCGGCCAGGCGCGCTCCAGGTGGAGCAATGGCGGCCTTTGGCATGACTGACATCCCGGGAGTCACGCATACACGGGAATCGTTGACGATGTCCGCGCGACGCCGTCCCCGGGCCCTGTCACCGATACGTCCTCACCCGGCATCCCGCGGCGCGTCCGCGATCGCTGATCCGTCTTCGGGTCATCTCCCACCGCGCCCGGACGGTCTCTCCAGCGCTGAACTCCCGGCGACCGAGTCGGTCGCCCACCCGAGGTCGCGCTCCCGCTCGATCTTCGCCGGGTCGAGCTCGACGCCCATGCCCGGCACGTCGGGGACGCGCACCATCCCGTTGACCGGGACGACGGGCTCCACGAAGAAGTGCTGGTGGAGGGCGTTCCACTTGACGAGGTACTCGACCAGCGGGACCGACGGGATCGGCAGGGCCGCGCTGAGCTGGACGTTGGCCGGGACGGAATGGCCGTGCGGGATCACCGGGATGCTGTAGCAGGACGCCACCGCCGCGATCTTGACCATCTCCGTGATCCCGCCGGCCCAGTAGGTGTCCGGCTGGAGCACGTCGGCCGCCCCGGCGTCGAGGAGGTGCTTGATGCCCCAGCGCGTGTACTCGTGCTCGCCGGTCGCGATCGGCACGCGGGAGCGACGGCGGGCCTCGGCGCACGCCTCGACCATGTCCGGCATCGTCGGCTCCTCCAGCCAGCGCGGCCGGAAGGGCTCCAGCACCTCCGACATCATCACGGTGTAGGGCGTGTCCCAGCTCATCCAGGCGTCCAGCATGAAGTCGTTGTCGGGGCCGATCGCCTCGCGCAGCGTCCGGGCCAGTTCGATGTTCCGCCGGATGCCCTCGCGCCCGTCGGTCGGCGCCCCGCGCGGGAACCACTTGGTCGCGGTGTAGCCCTCGGCGACGAACCGGGCAGCCTGGGCGTGGACCTTCTCCGGCTCCAGGGAGTACCCGAGCGCGCTGGCGTAGGCCGGGATCTCCGTCCGGACCGGCCCGCCGAGCAGCCGGTGGACGGCCACCCCGAGCCACTTGCCCCGCAGGTCCCACAGCCCGCAATCGATGGCGCTGATCGCCATCATCGCGACGCCCTTGCGCCCGTGGACGGCGTCCCGGTACATCAGGTCCCAGAGCCGCTCGGTCGCCGTCGGGTCCTCGCCGACGAGCAGCCGGGCGAACTGCTGGTCGATCACCCACGCCACATCGAGCGCGAACGGACCGGCCAGGCCCGTCACGCCCTCGTCCGTCTCGATCTCGAGGAAGACGGAGCGGAGCTCGTAGCGGTCGTCCGCGATGTGGCGGGGCGTCCGGCGCTCGGCCCCCTCGGCCCGGTGCTCGGGGTAGACGTCGATCGGCCGCTGGAGCCGCTCCTCCCAGAACTCGGTCTCCGACGTGAACGTGCCGGTCACCTCGCGGAGCCGCAGCCGAGTGATCTTCATCTCGATCCTCCATTCGTTTGCTGAAGGTGGTGGCCCAGGGATGCAGCGACGTGTGATCCCCGGGCTCAGGGACGGTGATCGCGAATCACCGGGAGAGCCCGGTCCGCGGTCCCTGGAAGCCCCTCTCCGGGCAGTGAGGAGCCGCAGAGTCGAGCCGGGGAGGGGTCTGAGGAGGGGTCTGCGTCGCCACCCGGACCGTCGCCAGAACGCCGGAACCCACCGGTTATCGTCCCTGGGCCTGATCCATTCATGGTCGGGCATCCTGCGGCGGGCAGGCTCGCAAGCTTCGCCCCTGCGGACGGGCGCGGGGCGCTCGGGCGATTCGCCTCAATACCCCCGGTGCTTGTCGACGACGTTGACGAGCGGGTCGCCGTTGGCGAACCGGATCAGGTTCTCCCGCAGGATCTCCACGCAGCGGCGCTCCTTGGGCCCGGAGGCGCCCGCGACGTGGGGCGTGATGATCAGGTTGGGCGCGTCCCAGAGCGGGCTGTCGGCCGGGAGCGGTTCGGTCTCGGCGACGTCGATCCCGGCGCCGGCGATGGTGCCCGCCGTCAGGGCGGCGACCAGCGCCTCCTCGTCGACAATGCCGCCCCGCGAGATGGCGATCAGATAGGCGTCCGGCCGCATCCGGGCCAGCGCCGCCGCGTCGATCAAGTGGTGCGACCCCTCCGTGTAGGGGATGGTCACCACGACGACATCCGACTGCGCCAGCAGATCCGGCAGCCGGTCGCTCGGCCAGACGTCCTGGTCACCGCCCTCGACCGGGTAGGCGTCGACGGCGAGGACGTTCATCTCGAAGGCGACCGCCCGGCGGGCGATCGCCTTGCCGATGGCGCCGTAGCCGATCAGGCCGATCGTCCGGTCCTTGATCTCGCGCAGCGTCCGGTAGGCCTCGACGCGGCCCCAGTACCGCTGCCGCTGCCAGTCCAGCAGTTGCGGGATGTCACGGGTGAAGGTCAGGAGCAGCGAGAAGACGTGCTCCGCGATCGACGGCGCGTGGGCGCCGCGCGTGTTGGTGACGATGACGTCGCTGTCGACGAGGCCGGGCACCCGGGGGATCCACTCCACCCCGGCCGATGACGACTGGATCAGGCGCAGGTTCCGCGCGGTCGCGAGCTGGTCCCCGCGTGGGAAGCCGTACAGCACGTCGGCGTCGACGATCTCGGCCGCGGCGTGCTCGGGGCTCGTCGCCCGGACGATCCGCAGGTCCGCGATCCCGACATCGTCGAGGAGATCGAAATAGGCCTCGCCTTCGATGGAAGTCATCAGCAGCTTCATGAGGAGATGATTCGCCTTTCATTGCTGTTCGACGACGGGTGCGAATGTGTCGCTGGGACAGCGGCTCTCACCACGACTGCCCAACGCCGGGACGCCAGCGTGCTCGTCCTCCCGGTCGATGGGTAGCCGCGGCGAGCGGCCGGGCCGGGGAGGGGCCGAGCGAGGGGTCTGCGCCGCGGCACGGTCCGCGCCCTAGTACCGGACGGCTGAGCCCTGCGTGACCGGCGTCTCGGTCGTCTGGCGGGCGGTGGAAGTCCAGTCCAGCGTGGCGAGATCCGACCGGAGGCCGGAGAGCATGTAACTCGCCTCGCTGGCCATCGCCAGGAACTGGAAACCCTCGCCGATGCGCTGGTTGACGCCCCTGGCGCCGGACGTGTGGATGCCGGGGGCGACACCGTTGCGCAGGCAGGCCGCCTTGATCTCGGCGATCGCCTCCATCAGCCGAGGGTCGTCACTCTCGAGCGGCACGCCGACCCCGACGCCCATCGAGGCCGCCAGGTCGTTGGGCCCGATGAAGCAGGCGTCCACGCCCGGCACGCTGAGGATCTCGTCGGCAACTTCGACCCCGTCGGCGTGCTCGATCTGCAGCACGACGAGGATGTTGTCCTCGGCGTTCTTCAGGTACTCACCGCCGGAGGCACCGAAGCGCACCCCGGTCAGGCTGCCACCGATGCTGCGGACGCCCTTCGGCGGGTAGTGGGCGGCGGCGACGGCGGCCTCCGCCTCGGCCCGGCTGTTCACCATCGGCACGACGATGCCCCAGGCGCCGGCGTCGAGAACGCGCTTGATGTTCTCCCCGGTGTTCCACGGGATCCGCACCAGCGGCGCGACCCCCGCCCCGGCGATCGCGCCGAGCATCAGCGACAGCGTCCGGATGTCGATCGGGTTGTGCTCGGTGTCCACGGTCAGCCAGTCGAAGCCGAGGGTGGCCACATGCTCCGCCGCCTCCGGGCTCGGCAGCCCCAGCCAGGTGCCGATCGACGGCTCGCCGGCCGCCAGCCGCTGCCGGACGTGATTGGTGCGCATCGCGTCTCCCCTCCCGGTCCCGGACCAGCCACGGTCCGTCGTCGATCCACCCCGCCACCGGCCCATCATCGGGACCAGCGGCGCCCCTGACCCATCTCGCATGCGGCGGAATCCCGCGGCGACGCGGGAGAACGAGCCGACATCCACGAGCCAGGGCGGCGAACCGGGCCGATTATCGCACCATCCTCCGGCGAGCGGGACGACCGACCGGCGGCAACGGAGCCACGGGGACGACGGGGCCCGAGGAGTCTCGCCCTGGATTGGGCGTCGCGTCGGCGGCACCGACGCCGGGAAACGGACCCTGTCAGTCGCCGTGCAGAACCGGGAGCACCCGCTCACCGAACACCTCGATGAACCGCTCCTGGTCCCGGTTCACGTTGTGGAGGTACAGGTGGTCGAAGCCGAGCGCGACGTCCTCCAGGAGCCATTCGACGTGCTGATCCGGGTCAGCGGAGATCCGGATGTGGCCTTCGATATCCTCGGGACGGACGTAGCTCCCGACCGCCTCGAACTGGTCCGGCCGGCGCAGCTCGGACAGCACGGGGCTGGGCAGAGTGTTGGCCGCCCACTGCTCGTGGGCGCCACGGCGCGCCGCCTCCTCGTCCGCCGCCCAGGACAGCTGGACCTGCAGGTACATCGGTTTCCCCTCACCCCCGCCGCGGCGGAACGCCTCGACGACCTTCCGCAGTTCGTCCCGGGGGTGGGCGACCGTGATGAGCCCGTCCGCCCAGCCGCCGGCCCACTCCGCCGTCTCGGGAGAGAGTGCGGCGGCCACGATCCGGGGGGCCCGGTCGGGGAGCGTGTAGAGCTTCGCCTCCTCGACGGTGATCAGCCCATGGTGCGTGACGGACTCGCCAGTCCAGAGCGCCCGCATCACGCCGACCGATTCCCTGAGGCGCGCGTTGCGCACCGGCTTGATTGGGAATGGCTGGCCGGTGATGTGCTCGTTGAGCGCCTGCCCGCTGCCGACTGCCACCCAGAACCGGTCCGGGAACAGCTCGGCCAGGGTCGCCGCGGCCTGCGCGATGATCGCGGGGTGATAGCGCTGCCCCGGCGCGCAGACCACGCCGAACGGGAGCGTGGTCGCCTGCAGGGCCGCCCCCAGCCACGACCAGGCGAAGCCGCTCTGCCCCTGCTGGCTGGTCCAGGGATGGAAGTGGTCCGAGCACAGCCCGGCGCGGAAGCCGGCAGCCTCGGCCATCCGGATGAGCCGGATCAGGTGCGACGGGGCGAACTGCTCATGCGAGGCGTGATAGCCAATGGTCGTCATGCGGGTTGCGTGCTCCCGGTCGCGTCACGCGCCGTCCCGTCCGGACGGCGGCGGGGCGATCCTGTCGGCCACCACGATTGCCCCGCCGCATATGGGGTGCCAGATCTCCGGGCGCCGCCGGGTCGGAGACCGCTCGATCCGGTTGGCCCCGCCAGCCGAGCGGCGCGCTCGCGCGGTCGCCGGTCGAGACGGCCCGACGCTCCTCCGTTCCCCGGGAGGCACGGCCTGCCGCCCGAACGCTCCCTGTCGCCAGCCACGGAACCCTCCCGGAACGTCCGGCGTCTCTTCACGGAGGGTGGAACGCGCGGGATCGATAAGCCCCCGGCCCGGTCCTCGGCTCGTTATTGGTTGATGGATCATCACAGGAAGGTTGCGCTCTTGGCTGCTCGCATGATCGATGACAACGTAGCGGTGGAGACGATGGACAGGGATACCACCCCGCGGACGGTGACCCGGCGTCGCTTCGCCGGCATGGTCGCCGGGGGCGCGATCGCGGCCGTTGCGGCCCTCCGCGCGGCTCCGTCCGCCGGCGCCCGGCAGGCCGTCGGCTACTACCGGACGACCACCGCCGTCAACCTGCGTTCCGGCGCCGGCACGACCTTCTCGGTCCTCGCCGTGATCCCGTTCAACAGCCTGCTCACCACGACCGGGGCCGCCCAGAACGGCTTCCTCAGCACCAGGTACAACGGTATCTCGGGCTGGGTCTCGACCAGCTTCCTCACCGTCTCGAACGGGGGCAGCAGCGACTCCCCGGACCCGTACCAGGACTTCTCACGGACCGCCCGGGTGTCCGCCGCGACCAACTTCCGGTACGGCGCCTCGACCCAGTCGTCGGTCATCTCCGTCCTCGCGGGCGGCACGACCGTCAACATCGGTACCCAGGTCGTCAACGGCTTCCGGGCCGTGAAGTACAACGGGCAACTGGGCTGGATGATCGACGGGGCGCTCGTGCCGGGCGGCGGGACGCCCCCGCCGGGTGGTGGCGTGGCGTCCTACATCAACGCACCCGCCAACTTCCGGATGGACCCGTCGTACAGCAACAACGTGATCCGCGTCCTACCAACCGGGACCGCTGTCACCACCACCGGCAACGTCTCCGGCGACTTCGTCCAGGTCACGACGCCGGGCGACATCGGCTGGGTGTTCAAGGGCCTGGTCACCGCCGGTCCGGTGCCGGGCGGGACGTCCGTCTCCTACCGCGCGACCGCCTCCCTGAACCTCCGGCAGCAGGCCAGCGCCACGTCCGCCCTGCTCGGGGTCGTCCCGTCCGGCGCCGTCTTCAATGGCGCCCCGACGTCGAGCAACGGCTACACATCCATCTCCTACCGCGGCGTCACCGGGTACGTCCTGAGCGCCTACCTCGTCCGGGCCTAGATCCGGCCCCATTCGCGAGATCGCCCAGCGACGGACCGCTGACCCGCTTCATGGGTCAGCGGTCCGTCGTTCACCCGCTCTCGTCGACTCGCCCCACGGGTCGAGCCGGAGGACGCGACATCCGGCAGGTGGCAGGAATCCGTCAGGCCCCGATGCCCGGATCCTGGAGCGCCGCCCGCAGCACACCCACGCCCCGTTCGACCTCCGCCTCGACCAGGCTGTGCAGCACCAGGGCACCGTCGAAGCCCACCCCGCGCAGCAGCTCGACGTGCCGCGCCCACGGCACGATGCCCGTACCCGCCGCGCAGAACCGGCCAGCGGCATCGATGTCCTTGGCGTGCGTCGCGACGATATGGTCGCCCAGCAGCGCGAACGCCTCCGTCAGCACGTCGTCCGGTGGGCGACTCATCGCCCCGGCCAGGATGTTGGCCGGGTCCATCACGACGGCCAGCCGGGGATGGTCGAGCGCTTCCAGCAGGGCGCGCCCTCGGTGGGCGTCGCGGGCGATGTTGGCGGGCTCGGGCTCGAAGGCGAGCGTGACGTCGTGCTCGTCGGCGATCCGGAGCGCCACACCGAGGGTCGCCAGCAGGTCAGCCCACGCGGCGGGGCCGTCGTTGTCCGGGTGGCGACGCCACATGTCGTCGGGGTCGCGGGTGCCGGTGCAGATGGTGATGACCGACGCCCCCATCGGCCGGGCCGCCGCCGCCAGGACCCGGAACCGCTCCAGGTTGCGGTCCCGGTCCGTCGCGTCGGGGTGGGCCATGTTGAACGTCCCGGACAGCGCCGCGATCGCGACACCGTGGCGCTCGCAGGCGGCCCGGATCCGTCCCGGCATCCCGCCGGGGATGGCGTCCGGGAGCATCGGCAGCCCCACGTTCTCGAGGTCGAACTGGACCGCGCCGATCCCGTGACCGGCGATGGCGGCCAGCGTCCCGTCGAGCGTCGGACGGGGAAAGACGGTCGTGAAGATACCGGGCGACATCGAGATCCCTCCTGTCGGGCAGGCTCCTGGACGGGGCTCGACGAGCGCCCGGGCCCCGGGCAGCATACCCGTGTCCCGTCGTCCCATCGTCAGCGACCGGTGGAGGCGACGCGGGGCAACGCGGGGATGACCCGGGAGACGACCGGCCAGGAGCCGGCCACCTGGCCAAAGCCCGGGGCAGCCCGCGGCATCACGGCCGCTCGGTCACACGGGGCCCGACGGGCGGACTACGCAGCGCGGTCCAGGTGACGCCGGACAAGGTCCAGGACGGCATCGAGGTCGAACGGCTTGCTGATGGAGCCGTCGGCACCGCAGTCCTCGGCGATCGCGGCGGTGTCCCGGTTGGCGGAGACGAGGATGACGGGGATATGGCGCGTCGCCGGGTCGCCCTTGAGTTGCCGGCAGATCTCCTTGCCATTGACCCCGGACAGCCAGATGTCGAGCAGGATCAAATCGGGCCGCGTCTGGTCCGTGCGGATCTCGTCCTGACGGGTCGCCGTGACGACCTCGTACCCGTCGTCCTCCAGGATGAGGCGGAGGACATCGAGGATCGCCGGCTCGTCATCCACAACCATCACCCGCCCAGTCATGCCGCCGTATCTCGCTCACCGGTCCGATCCAACCGATCCCCCTCCGCCCGCAGTCGCGGCAACCAGAAACCGAAGGTCGACCCCTCGCCCTCGCGGCTCGCGACCCAGATCTCGCCTCCCTGCCGACGCACGATCTCGGCCGAGATATAGAGTCCCAGCCCGAGGCCGGGCCGGATCTCCCCTCTGACGTCCTGGACCCGGTAGAACCGGTCGAAGACGCGGTCCTGCTGTCCGGCGGGGATGCCGATCCCCCGGTCACGGACGGTGACGCCAGCGCGATCGGGCTCCGCCACGACGGTGACCGTGATGTCGGTGTGGTCGCCGGAATAGAGGATCGCGTTCGCGAGGAAGTTGATCAGGACCTGACCGGTCCGGTCCCGGTCGGCCTCGACCATGGTCCCCCCGGCGGACTCCAGGACGATCCGGTGCCGCTCGGTGGTCAGTTGCAGGTCACCGACGGTCTCATGGGCGAGCTCGTCGAGGTCGAACGCCTGCGGCTGGAGGGGCAGGGTCCCCGTGTCCAGCCGCGTGACGTCGAGCAGGTCGCCGATCAGCGCCGTGAGCTTGTCGAGCTGCCGGTCCATGCGTCCCATCAGGGTGGCGGACGCCTCGTCGCCCGCCTTCCGGAACCGGTTCCGCAGCACCTGGGCGTAGCCCTTCAGGCTCGTCACCGGTGTCTTCAGCTCATGGGTCGCGACGGCGAGGAAGTCGTCCTTCTGGCGCTCCAGTTCGACCCGGGCGGTCACGTTGCGGAAGTTGCCGACGATGACGCCCAGATGGGGTGTCTCCAGGTGGTTGGCGAGGGTCGTCTCCAGCCACGCCCACGACCCGTCCCGATGGCGCACGCGGTAGGTCAGCGTGGTGTAACCGCCCGGTTCGCCGGTGATCGAGTCGAGGGCGGCGAAGACGCGCACGCGGTCGTCCGGATGGATGTAGGGGGTAATCACCTCGCCTTCGATCTCATCCGGCCGGTAGCCCAGGACCGTCTCGACCGAATCGCTCGAGAAGAGGATCCGGCCCTCGATCGTGACGAGCTGGACGGCGTCGGCGCTGCGCTGGAACAGCGTCCGGAACCGCTCCTCGCTGGCACGCAGGGCCTCCTCCGTCCGGCGTTGGGCCGTGATGTCCGTGAAGAGCACGCCGACCCGCCGGCTGTCGGACCCCTGAAGCCGGAAGGCACTGACGTCGAACCAGCGACCATCGATCGCCCGCGCCTCGCTGACGAAATGGACAGGCTCACCGGTCTCCGCCACCCGCCCGTAGGTCTCGAACCAGAAGGTCTCAAGGTCCGGGGCCAGGTCCCGAATCCGGCGACCGATGACGTCGCTCAGCCCGGTCTGACGGGCGAAGGCCGGGTTGACGTCGACGAAGAGGTAGTCGACCGGGGTCCCGTCCTCGGCGAACACCACGTCGATCAGACAGAAGCCCTGGTCGATCTCCTCGAAGAGGGTGCGGTAGCGCTGCTCGGTTTCCCTCAGGGCAGCCTCGGCCTCGGCGCGCTCCAGCCGCATGCAGAACCGCAGGGCCATCTCCTGGATCAGATCGACCTCGGCCGCCAGCCAGACATGGGAATCGGCCCGCTGCGCGACGAACAGGAAGCGCCATTGACCGTCCCGGATGTGAGGCACGAGGACCTGGGAGCGGACCTGGTAACGGCGGTAGACCTCGGCCCGGCCCGCGGTGTGCGGGTCGGTCTCGACGTCCTCGCAGACCAGCGTCAGTCCCTTGGACAGGTTCCGCCGCAGGCCATCGCTCAGGTAGTTCTCCAGGCGGAAGAACTGCCGGCCCGGCGGGGCGTCGTGCTGACCCACGGTCTCCTCGTGGACGGCGATGACCTCGCCCGCGTGCTCGTCAATGGTCACGAGGACGTGGCGCGACAACCCGAACCGGGCCGCCAGCAGCGGGCCGACCGCGCGGACGATCTCCCCGGCCGTCGCCAGCGGGGCGATGACCGCGTCGATCTCCCCGAGAAAGGCGGCCGCGGCGGCACCCTGACGGGCTTCGGCCATCGACGGGTCGGCCGCGTCGACGGGTGGCCTCTGACTGGTTCCGTACGCCGTCGACACCAGGGATCTTCTCCGGGGACTACTCGAGATCGATCAGGCAGCCGGACGCCAAGACACGACGCCAGGCCTGGTTGGGCGTGGCGACCGGGCCCCGGACCACGCAGCGTGCGACCCGTGCGGCCCCCGCGCTGGTCCGCCCGGCGTCATGGTACCCAGCGGGACTGCTCTCGTCCGGCGCATCATACGCGATGCTGCACAATCGACCTTCCTAACCGACCGTCCCTGACTTGACGGTTTCCCGGTGAGGGTCGGACGGGCCGGGGGGGTCCCGGTCGCCCGAGCGGTGATGCCCCCCGGCCCAATCGCTATCATGGGGCGGGTCCGGTCCCCGTCTGCCGTCAGCCAGAACGGCCCGTCGACCCGTGGCAGGAATGTATGCCGTGCCCAAGGTCCAGTTCGAGGAGATGTTCCCGTGGGAGGTGACGCCGGCGCTCGCCCAGGCCCCCGTCTGCTTCCTGCCGCTCGGCGTCCTGGAATGGCACGGTGAGCACAACGCCGTCGGACTCAATGGCATCAAGGCCCATGCCGTCGGCGTGGCGGCCGCCCGGCAGTCCGGTGGCGTCGTCGTCCCGGCCCTGTGGTGGGGCGCCGACGAGCGGGAAGACCTGCCGGACGGGACCTACCTGACGGGTGGCATCGAGACGGGCGAGCGCTATCACGTCCCTGGCTCGATGTTCTGGGTCCGGCCGGAAACGTTCCGGGCGCTGCTGCTCGACATCTACGTGGCGATGTGGCGCCGGGGTGTGCGGCTGATCGTCGTCGCCGGCCACTGGTCGCCCAGGGTCTATCTGCCGACGGTCCGGGCCAGCGGCGCCGCGTTCCAGGATGGTCACCCGGAGACGGGCTGGTTGCTGGTGACGGACCAGGAGCTGGTCCCCGACCTGCCCTATCCGATGGAGCACGCCGCCGGCGGCGAGACCTCGCTGCTGATTGCGATCCGGCCCGACCTGGTCGACGTGTCGATGACCTTCGAGACGGACCGGTCGCTGGCCAGACACTACGCCAGCGCGCCGGAGCACCTCGCCCGGCGACGGGACCGGCCTGGCGGCTACATCGGCCTGTTCACCGGCGCCGACGACGGGACCAACGACCCGGAGACCTCCGCCAGCGCCGAGCGCGGCCGACTCCTGCTCGACGCGATCGCGGCCCGGCTGGCCGGTCGGGTGCGTTCCGCGCTGTCGGCCCTGGATGATGGCGCCCCGGTGCTGGACTGACCTGAGGCCGCCAGCGGTCACCAACCCGGTAGCGCACGGGCGGGCGATCGTGGCGCCGGGCCGGGCAGCGGCCATGGAGACGACGATGGGGCGACGCACGATCCGGCTCGAAGGTGACCCGGTCCTGCGGCGACGGGCCGCCCGGATCGAGCGGATCGACGACGAGGTCCGGCAGCTGGCGGAAGACCTGTGGGAGACGATGCGCCACGCCGGCGGGGCCGGCCTAGCCGCGCCACAGATCGGCGTCAGCCGGCGACTGATCGTCGTCGAGATCGACCCCGAGGAGGATCGGACGCTCGCCGCTCCCCTGCGGCTGCGCCTCGTCAACCCGGCGATCACCCGCAGCCGTGGCGACAGCAGCGACCTCGAGGGCTGCCTGAGCATCCCCGGCCTGCGAGGCGAGGTGCCGCGGGCGGCCCGGATCACCGTCGTGGCGACGGACCTGGACGACCGGCCGGTCCGGCTGGACCTGGCGGGGTGGGCGGGCCGGATCGTCCAGCACGAGATCGACCATCTCGACGGCATCCTCTACCCGGACCGGATGCTGCCCGGCTCGCCACTGCTGCCGGTCCTGCCAGCCGGGTCCAGACCCCACCGGAGTCGCAGGGGTTGACCCCCCAGGACCGTGATCGCCTCAGTCCGGCGCTTCGACCGGAGCGGTGATCGCCGCCGGACCGGCACCACCCAGCCAGCGGAGGTAGATCAGTTCGGGGTCGCCGGGGTCGAGATTCTCGATGAAGCCACTGGAGACGAACCCCAGCCGGCCGAGCAGCATCCGCATCGCCGTGTTGGAAGCGTTGGTCGAACTGAACAGGCGGTCGCCCTCTGTGGCCGAGATGGCCTCCTGGACGAGCGCCGTCCCGATACCCCGCCGTCGATCCGCTGGGCGCACCTTCAGGAGCGACATGAACGGCTGGCCGAACAGCGACCGGTCCAGGATGGCGAACCCGGTGACCGTCGCACCGTCCCGCGCCACCAGACACCGCCCCCCGGTGATCGCCGACGCGACGAAGTCCACCTGTCCGCCCTCGGGCCGACCGTCGCGCTCGATCTCCAGCACGGCGTCGAGATCACTTTCCGTAGCGGTCACTACCGATATTGTGGCGGTCTGTTCCATGGTGCTCTCCGTCGACGATCGCCCGGCCCGGACCGTGAGGGGAGGTATTCCCCTGGGACGGACCGACCACGAAATACGTACGGCTCGCGATGGAGCCCTATTGACCCGACCGGTACCATAGCAGGAGAGATCCTGTCCACCCCTCCCATAGAGTTGTGATTCCCGCCAGGGTGACGGACGGTGCATGATGGTATCGATGGTCTCAGGAACCGCGACGGCCGCGCGCGGGCCGGCACCCGTCGCCGACGCGGTCGACCCCAACACCATCGACCCCGGCGCCCCCGACCGGGACGACCACGCCCCGGCGCCCGGCGCCCTGATCGGCCGGGAAGCCGACCTGGACACCCTCGCCGCCTGGCTGGCGGAACCCCACGCCCGCCTGATCACGATCACCGGGCCCGGCGGCGTCGGCAAGACCACCCTCGCCGTCGAGGTGGCCCGGCGGGTCTGCCGCTCGAACCATGGCCGGGTGGAGAGCATCGCGCTCGCAGCCATCTCGGATCCGGACCTGCTCCCAGCCACGATCGGCCGGGCACTCGGTGGGACGACACCGGACGTCGCGGCGCTGACGGTCCTGCTCGGCAAGGTCAGCCAGTCCCGCCCCCTGCTGCTGGTCCTCGACAACTTCGAGCACCTGATCGCCAGTGCCCTGATCGTGGGAAGCGTGTTGACCCACTGCCCCGGCGTCCGGATCATCGTCACCAGCCGGGAGCGGCTGCGGCTGCGGGACGAGCGGGAATACAGCCTGGGACCGCTGGCGCTCCCGGCGACGCCGTCGGGGACGGCCTCCGACCTCGCGACGATCGCGGCCGCCCCGGCGGTGCGGCTGTTCGTCGCCCGCGTCCGCGAGGTCCGACCCGCCTTCCGGCTCGACGGGACCAACGCCAGCGACGTCGTCGAGCTCTGCCGGCGGCTGGACGGGCTGCCGCTGGCCCTGGAACTCGCCGCGGCTCGCATGAGGGCACTGCCGCTCGCGTTCCTGGTCGCCCGGCTGGACCAGAGCCTGACGCTGCTGGACCGGGGTGCCCGTGACCAGGTCGACCGCCACCAGACCCTGGCCGCGGTCACCGCCTGGTCCTATGCCCTCCTGTCCCCGGATGAGCAGCGGACGTTCCGGCGACTCGCGATCCTGCCCGGCGCCTTCCCGCTGTCGGCCGCCCTGGCCGTCTGCGCCAGCGACGATATCGACCGGACGGACGCCCGTGGCCCGGCATCCAAACCACCCGGCGGCGACCTCGACGGGATGCTGGCGACCCTCGACCAGCTCTCATCACTGGTCGACAAGAGCCTGCTCAACCCGGCCCCGGCGGCGGACAGCCTGGACGACGAGCCGTGGTTCACGATGCTGGAGACCCTGCGGCAGTTTGGACTCGCGCGGCTGCGGGCCGCAGGCGAGGAGCACACCACCCGCGACCGCCACGCGCAGTGGGTGGTGGCGTCGGTCATGGACGCCTGCGCGACGCCACCGAGCGCCTTCGTCCCCCAGTCGCAGTTCGGCTTCTGCGCGGCTCACCTCGCCGGGATCCGGGCCGCGCTCGGCTGGCTGGAATCGACCGGCGACCTCGGGGCGATGGTGGCCCTCGCGACGCGATCGGAACCCTTCTGGATGATGCGGTCGTTCCGGACCGAAGGGATCAACTGGTCCCGGCGCATCCTGAACCATCCCGGCTTCGCGGAGCTTTCCGCCGCCGAGCAGGCGGGCGTCTGGCTGATCACGTCCAACCTGGCGCGGACGCAGAGCATGTTGCCGTTCTCGCTGCGCTGCTCCGAGCTGGCCCTCGAAGCGTTCACCCTGGCCGGGCACGCCGTCGGAGTCGTCGCCGCCGAGAACCTCCTTGGCGCGGTCGCCCGGACTGCCGGCGACCT
>CADCWK010000407.1 GCA_902806375.1 uncultured Thermomicrobiales bacterium | reverse complement strand
CGATCATCCGAAAACCCCATCGTTGTCGCGTCGGGTAGCATGGACCGGCGCATTCCGGACGGCGGCCAGCTCGCCGCCACCGGCCGACATTGTCGCAGACCACGTTCGCCCGCCAGGCAAGGAGAACCCACCACGATGGCGATCACCGGGACCCACCACGTCGCGCTCAAGGCCGCCGACTTCGTCACACTGCGCGGCTTCTACCGCGACACGCTCGGCCTGCCGGAAGTCGGCGCCTTCGACCATACCAACATCGTCTTCTTCCAGGCGGGCGATTCGGTCATCGAATTGGTCGAGGGGACTCCGGCCGGCGTCGCGGGCAGCTTCGCCCACTTCGCCTTCGAGGTCGATGACATCACCGAATCCGCTGCCGACCTCGAGCGCTCCGGCATCGTCTTCCACGTGACCCCGCGCGCCGTCGCCAACCTCGCCGGCGAGACCGTCGCCTGGATCGCGTTCTTCCGGGATCCCGAAGGGAACGAGCTGGAACTGTTCCAGCCGGTCGGCAACCGGTACCCACAGGGCGCACCCACGGTCGACCAGAACTGACCCTCGATGCCGATCGGGACGCTGGTGTCCTGGACCGGACCGGTCGTATTCCACCCGTCTGACTGGAGAGCGTCGCCCCTCACCGGCCAGTCGGAACCGGGCGCGGCTGGACTGACCACGGCGTCAGACAGCGTAGGGAGTTCGCATGCGATTTGGTTTCCTCTCGGGTTCGGTCGAAGACATCGCCAAGGCCGCCCGGATCGGCTTCGACGGGATCGAACTCAACACGGCCGCCTTCGGCAACGCCGCCGACGGCGACCTCGACGCTGGTCTCATCGCGTCCGCGAGGGAACAGTCGACCCGGTCCGGGGTGACGATCACGGCCCTGGCCCACTACGGGTTGACCCAGCAGTCGCTGGAGCCGGGGCCGGTACTGGCGACCTACCGTCGGGTCCTGGATGCGGCCGAGCGCCTCGGGGTCCGTGTCGTGGCCAGCATGAGCGGCTTCCACGCCGACCGGACGTGGGACGAGAACGTCCAGGCCTTCGGGGATCGCTTCGGTCCGGTCGCCGACGAGGCCGAGCGCCGGGGGATCACCCTCGCGATGGAGAACTGGATGGGCTATGGCGGGCGGCTGCCGTTCCGTCCGGTCAACATGGGCGGTTCGCCCGACACCTGGGACGCGTGGTTCGGCGTCGTGCCGTCACGGGCGCTCGGCATCGAGTTCGACCCGTCACACCTCGCCTGGCAGGGGATCGACCACATGCGGGCGCTGCGCGAGTACGCCGACCGGGTCTATCACGTCCACGCCAAGGACGTCGAGACGCTGCCCGAGCGGCGCTACCGGCAGGGCGCCAACGGGCTGGCGTTCCGGTTCCGGATACCGGGGTATGGCGAGATCAATTGGCCGGAGTTCATCGCGGGGCTGGTCGAGATCGGCTACGACGGCGGCGTGGCGATCGAGCACGAGGACGACGTCTTCGGCTGGCATGACCCGGGCCCTCGCTACGACGACGGGCTCGTTCGCGGCTGGCAGGTCCTCGAACCCCTGATCCACCCGCGTGGCCGGTCGTAGTCGATTCCTGGACCGCGAGTCCTCCCCGCCGACATCACCGTTCCTCGTCCCCGCGACAGCCGTGGCCAGCGGCGGTCATGCGTGACGTGTTCGCTTGACCATGGCCTCCTTCCAAGTGCGATCAATCCGGACGGAGGTCGACCGCTTCCCCCGTTACGCTCGACGCCAGGGGACCGACCCCGATCGGCGGTCACGAGGGAGCGACGCTGCGTGGCGACTATGGGTGCTGACACGTCGATGCTCGACCGATCCGGTCTCGTACGGGAGTTCTTCGAAGGCTTCATCGGCCCCGGCCTGGACCGGAACATCTGGATCGATCACTACCTGCCGCACTGGACGACGCCCGAACGCTCAGCGGCGCACTACGACCTGGGAGACGGCGGGCTCCGGCTGCGCATCCATGCGGACCAGCCCACCTGGCGAGAAGAGGACGAACCCTTGCGCGCCTCGGGGCTCCAGACCGGGATCTTCTCCGGTCCGCTCGGGTCGTCACGCGGGCAGAGTCGGCACCGACCCGACCTGACGGTGCGCACGCCGCAGCCCACCCGCCACCTCTACACCCCGTCGGGCGGCGTCGTCGAGGCGACCCTGCGCGCGGTCGCCGACCCGACGATCATGCTGGCGTTCTGGCTGGTGGGCGTGGAGGACCGATCGCCCGAGGATTCCGGGGAGATCTGCGTCGCCGAGCTGTTCGGCGACGCGATCGGAGCCGACGGGTCCGAGATCCGGACCGGGATCAAGGCGCACGACGATCCGCGCCTCCACGACGACATGGTCCGTCCCCGACTCGACCTCGACGCGACGGACTGGCACCGCTACGCGGCGGAGTGGGACCGGGAAGAGGTCCGCATCTTCGTCGACGACCGCCTGGTCCACAGGTCCCGTCAGGCGATCACCTATCCGTTGGCCCTGAAGCTCGATCTCTTCGAGTTTCCGGTAACGGACCAGCGTGACCCCGCGTCATACCCGAAAGTTGGCGGGGTCGGCGAGGTCGTGGGCTATCGGCGCATTGGCGGATAGCCCACGGTAGTTCTCAGGGAAATATGGGCGAAAGGATGGTTATCCCGGCGGCACTGGCTGACTCGCAGCGATCCTGCTGTCCATCTTCCTCCAGTTGCAGTTCACCGGGGGTTACGCCGCCTCTGCTCTAACGAGAACTAGCGCGACCCCGCGGTGAACTGCGCCGATCACGACGTTATCGGCTGGGCGGTCTGACCGTCCGCATTGGGATTGACGGGGTACAGCCAGGTCGTGTCTCCCTCGCCGAACTGCTTCCAGTCCCAGATACCGCGTTCACCGTCGATCAGAAGATCCATGCTCGCTTCGACGAGGTGTGGCAGGTCGGCGGACACCCCGGCCGGCGCAACTCCATCGACCGCCGGCGATGCCGCGCCGTCCGACGGCTGTTCGATCGGTGGGCTGGGGCGGACAACCATCGCGTCCGGATGAGCGTCCAGGATGGCCTCCTCGGCGGCCCGGATCCTCTCCGATTGGACTGGATGCGGGTCCGTCGCGGCCAGATCGCTCTCGCCCGGGTGGACGGGCGGTTCGAAGAGGGGTGTCCCGCCCGACCAGCAGAACAGGAGCGGGATACCCGCCTGGGCGCAGACACTCGCGACCTCGCGGGCGTCCTGCGGACGGACAGCCTCGGGTGCAGTGACGACCACTGCCCAGGGGCGCTCGGTCGAGAGCGCCTCCATCACCCGTGGCGCGAGGTCGGAAGTCGTCCCGATGTAGGACCGGACGCAAGGTATCGCCCGTATCGCGCTGCTGGCGACGAAGGCGTCTCCCAGTGGCGCGGATGGCCCAACGACCAGGATCCCCTGGGTCCCCTCCGGGACCTCCCGTTCCTCGGGTGCGGGAATATCGATGCCCTGACGGTCGACGGTGGGGTAGTGGAACCGCGAAGGCCGTCGCCACCAACCGGGCACGGACACCACGGGGTGACTGGGTTCCTCACCGGCGGCCAGCTCGGCGACCAGGTGCGCGATGGCGGTCGGGCGGGGCAGGGGCGCACGGAGATCGAAGACCCCCGGCTCGTAGTCGCCGCCTGCCTCGGTCACGAGACGGTTCCAGCCGAAGGCCCCGAGCAACGACCAGACGGTGATCGCCCGAATGTCCGCCCCGTTCGCCCTGAGATCCTGGGCGGCCGTCCACACCTCGGTCACCCAGCGGAGCTGTTCCTCTCGGGTGCAGCCGAGGTGGACCTCGGTGGCTGCGACCGGGAGGCCGTAGCGCTCCCAGGCGGCCTGGAGCAGCCAGCGCCAGCCACCGGGGCCATCGGCGCAGACGCGGACCGCCTCGATGTCGGCATAGCTCTCCCGGCCATTCCCACCATGGGACCACTCCGGATAGCGATCGAGACGCTCGTCGAGCAGCCGCTCGCTGGTCAGGTAGTGATTGATTCCGATCACGTCCGGGGGGCATGGGTTGGAGGCGATTTCACGCAGGCGCTGCTCGTCGATACCTGCCTGCATCAGGCGATCCCACATGGGATGGCCGGGGACGACGCGTCCGGTCAGCAGGTCAAGGGACAACCAGCGACGCTCGTTCTCATACGCTGCCTGCCCGGAGAGTTCCGGGCGGGCGAAGATCTCCCCCATGTCCTCCGTCTGTACCAGCCGGGCAGCAGGGTTGACCCGCCGGATGGCCCGCATGGCGGCCGCGATCCCCTCGCACTGCGTCAGGATCGCGAGAAAGCACGAGGACTCGTCCCGGTGGTGTGGGTACCAGTGCCCGTAGAGGGCACTGAATCGACCGGTGGTCAGGGGCTCGTTGACCGGGGTGTAATCCATGACCCACGGGTAGCGGGCCGCGACCGCGCCAGCGTACTCCGCCAGCTTCTCGGGGAATGCCGGGTCCAGGAGGTTGGTGCTCATCGGCCCGCTCCCGTGATGGAGCAGGCCGACGATCGGCCGGATGCCGAGGTCGCGCAGCCGGGAGAGCCGGGCGTCCGGCCATGACCAGTCGGCCGTATCCAGGCCATCCGGGGCGGTCAGTTCCCAGAGGACCGGGTAGCGGATAGCGGTGATACCGAGTTCGGCGAAGCGGTCCAGATCCTCGATGCGGTCGAGGTGGCCGCTCAAGGCCATCTGACTGAGGAACTGGTCGCCGACACGGTTGACGGTGCACTCGATCCCACCCCAGATCTCCAGGGGATGACCGGTAGCAGAAGAGTCAGACACGTTCCTAACCTCGCTGGGAGAAGTGGACGGTAGAGGTCATGGGAGGAAGGCTCCCATGATCGTTGACCCCGCGTACGCACGCCGTGGGCCATATACTGAATCAACATCATATCTAGGTAACAATGATGATCAACCGTCACATGGCATAAGTCCTGCTCTTGCCTGGGTACCAGAGGACGGGACACGGTCCCTGGACTCTGGTATGTCGTTCGCAACTTGTTCATTGATCGATGGCTTGGGTGGTCGCGGTACGAGCGACCTGCCGATGCCCGCTTGGGAACTGCCCGGGAAGCGCCAAGGCATCGTGGCGAACTTTCCCGCCGCAGGCGGTAGATCCTTCAAGTAGTACAACCACTTGGTCAGCAGCCGTGCCAACGGGAAAGGATTGAATGACCGTGGTTACGGTGAGCGAAAGAACGTCTGAGACCCCGCGATCAGTCAGGGAGAACCTGTCCGACGTCGCGTCCTCACTGATCGTCTTCTCCCATCTCCGGTGGCAAGGGGTCTATCAGCGCCCGCAGCACCTGCTCTCCCGCTTCTCGCGGGAGATCCCGGTAGTCGTCGTCGAGGAGCCCATGTTCGTCCTCGAGGACGGAGCCGACCCCCGACTCCGCGTGTTCGTCGAGGACGAAGTCACCGTCCTCGTCCCGATCCTGGCCATGTCCCCTGACTGTCAGATGGGCTTCAGCGAGGACACACGTGATGATGTGGCCCGGCTGATTGAACCGGCGCTGACCACATTCATATCCGGCGATCAGCGCGAGCGCGGGGGCGTCCCGACGAGAGGACCGATCGTCTGGTACTACACCCCGATGGCGATCGGGCTGCTACCCGCCGCCATCGAGCCGGCGCTCGTCGTCTTCGACGCCATGGATGACCTCGCGAGTTTCCGCGACGCCCCTCAGGCCCTGCGAGACCAGGAGTCCGCGATGCTGCGGAGCGCCGACCTCGTGTTCGCGGGTGGGCCGTCGCTGTACGAGGCGCGCCGGGGCCGGCACCCGTCGGTCTACTGCTTCCCCTCCGGCGTCGAACCGGCCCACTTCGGCCAGGCCGCCACTGGTCTGGCCCCGGCCGCGGATCTCGACGAACTTGCCCGACCGGTCCTTGGGTTCTACGGGGTCCTCGATGAGCGGGTGGACTTCGACCTGATCGCCGGCATCGCTGATCTCCGGCCGGACTGGACGCTCGCGATGGTCGGTCCGGTCGCCAAGATCGACCCGGCCACCCTCCCTGTGCGACCGAACATCAGGTATTTCGGGCAGCAGCGCTACGCCGACCTCCCGGCCTTCCTGGCTGGCTTCGACGTCGCGCTCCTGCCGTTCGCGATCAACGAGGCCACGCGGTCGATCTCGCCGACCAAGACGCTCGAGTACCTCGCGGCGGACAAGCCGATCGTGTCGACCGCCATCAGGGACGTCGTTCTCCTGTACGGCGATGTCGTCCCGATCGCGACTGATGTCCCAGCGTTCGTGACGGCCATCGACGCCGCCCTCACCGAGTCCCCAGCCCAGAGACAGCGGCGGATCGCCCTCGGACGGGCGCATCTCGCGGAGCATGACTGGGACGCCATCGCTGACGGCATGGCGTCCCTGATGACCGAGACCCTCGCGACCCGGATGCGGGTGTAGCGGTAGCAGACCCGCCCGACCGCGGGAACGATGGGATGACACGATGTTTGACTTCATGATCGTTGGCGCCGGGTTCGCCGGCAGCGTGCTGGCGGAGCGGCTCGCCTCACAGGACGATGCCAAGGTCCTCGTGGTGGACAAGCGACCGCACATCGCCGGGAACGCGTACGACCACTACGACGACGCCGGGATCCTCGTGCACAAGTACGGTCCCCATATCTTCCACTGCAACGCTCCCCATATCTACGAGTACCTCTCGCAGTTCACCCAGTGGCGCTCATACGAGCATCGCGTCCTGGCCAGCGTCGACGGCCAGCTGGTCCCGATCCCGATCAACCTGGACACCATCAACCGACTGTACGGTCTGAGCCTCACCGCATTCGAGCTCCCGGACTTCCTGGCGTCGATCGCCGAACCGATGGAGAACGTCCGGACGGCCGAGGATGCGGTCGTCAGCAAGGTCGGGCGTGATCTCTACCGCAAGTTCTTCAAGGGCTACACGACCAAGCAGTGGGGCGTGGACCCGACCGAACTCGATGCGTCGGTCACGGCGCGGATCCCGACCCGGACCAACCGCGACGACCGCTACTTCACCGACACCTACCAGGTGATGCCGCGGCACGGCTACACCCGGATGTTCGAGCGCATGCTCGACCATCCCAACATCCATGTCCTGCTGAATACGGACTACCGGGAGATCACGCCCTTCGTTCCCTACCGGGAGATGATCTACACCGGACCGGTCGACGCCTTCTTTAATGAACGATTTGGGAAGCTGCCATACCGGTCGCTCCGGTTCGGGTTCGAGACCCTCGACCGGTCCCAGTACCAGACCGTCGGCACCGTGAACTTCCCGAACGACTATGAGTTCACGCGCGTGACCGAGTTCAAGCACCTGACCGGCCAGACGCACGAGCGGACCACCATCGTCCGGGAGTATCCCTGCGCGGACGGCGACCCCTACTACCCGGTGCCGAACGCGGACAACGCCGAGCGGTACAAGCGGTACCAGGCGCTGGCCGAGAACACGCCGGACGTCCATTTCGCCGGGCGGCTCGCGACCTACAAGTACTACAACATGGATCAGGTAGTGGCGCAGGCGCTGACCCTGCACCGCCGCCTCCAGTCCCGCAAGCGGATCGACGCCGCCATGCCGGCCCGGCTCTCGGTCATCTCCGGTGCCGGTCTGCGCCCCTCGGCGGTGAGCGAGACCGGCGACTAGCGGCCGCGCCACCGCGACCGCAGTCCGTGACCAGGACGAGAGAGGGACCGCGCCAGCTGGCGCGGTCCCTCTCCTCAACGATGCGATGGACCAGGAGAACGCTGGAGGTGTGCCTCAGCGCGGCGGGACCGACTTGCTCGGCGCCGTGATGATGGCGCGGATCGCATCGATCGGTAGCTTGGGGTTGCGCTCCGCGTCGAGCAGTCCGTTCATCTCCTGCATGGTGTCGGTCAGTTGGGTGTAGCAGAACCCGACGACGGTGTCGCTCGCCAGCACGGCGTCGATCACCTCCGCGAACCGCTCCTGCAACTCGCTCTTCGAGTCCGTCGACCAGAAGTGCCAGCGCTTGCTCCGATCGATCGGGTGGCCCAGCCCCCCGATCTCCGTCAGGATGACCGGCGCGTCCGGGTTGCTCCGGTCCTCCACGATCTTGCGTCGGTTGCCGGGCTGGACGTTCGCGATGGTGTTCGCCACGGCATCGGCGTCCTCCCAGCGATCCAGGAGGACCTCGCTGGAGTCGGCATAGTCGTGGAGGGCGAGGATGTCACTGCTGAGGTGCTCCCAGCCGTCATTGCTGATCACGGGCCGGCTGCCGTCCAGGGCGCGGGCCAGGTCCGCGAGCATCCGCGTGTAGGCCCGTTGCCGTGGGTCGTTCTCGAGGTCTGGGACGCCCCAGCTCTCGTTGGTCGGGACCCAGGTGACGACGCAGGGGTGGTTGATGTCCCGCTCGATGGCCTCGGTCCATTCCTGGGTGAAGCGGGTGATCGCCTTCTCGGTGAAGACGTAGGAGCTCGGCATCTCGCCCCAGGTCATCAGTCCCAGCTTGTCGCACCAGTAGAGGAACCGGGGATCCTCGACCTTCTGGTGGATACGGAGGGCGTTGAAGCCGAGCTCCTTTGCCAGCTCGACTTCCCGCTTCAGCTGCTCGTCCGTGGCGGCGAGGTGCGACTCAGGCCAGTATCCCTGCTCCAGCGCCATCCGCAGATAGACCGGGCGGTTGTTGAGCAGGAACCGGCCCTTGCGGACGCCGACCGAACGCAGACCCGCATACGAGGCGACCGTATCAACCAGCCGGTCACCATCGAGCAACTCGATCGCCGCGTCGATCAGACGTGGGTAGCGGGGTGACCAGAGCAACCCTGACGTCTGGTGGTCGCCGAACACCGTCGGGAGGGTGATGGTGCGCTCGCCCACGTCCTCGCTGACGCTGAAGGCGTCCCGCGTCAGCGTCGTGCCCTCGAAGCTGAGGTGGACGCGGACGCTCCAGCCGGCGGGGACCGGCCGGGACAGCTGGACGCGCAGCCCGAGCTTGCCGGCCATCGCGTCGGGGGACCAGCGCACTCGGTTGATGGAGACGGCGGGGACGCTCTCCAGCCAGACCGGCTGCCAGATACCGGACGTGCGCTGGTACAGGATGCCGCGCGGCTTCCCACCCCAGGCCTGCTTGCCGCGCGGCTGGGTGAGGTCGTCGGGCTGGTCCACGGCCCGGACGACGACGACCTGGTGTGGCGCGTCGATCAGCGCCTCGGTGATATCGATGGTGAACGGCGTGTGGCCGCCGGTGTGCCGCCCGACCTCGACGCCGTTGAGCCAGACGATCGCCTGGTAATCGACCGCGCCGAAGTGGAGCAGCAGTCGGTTGCCTTCGGCATGGTCGGCCGGGACGGCGAAGTCCCGTCGGTACCAGAGGTAGGGATGCGGGTCAGGGTCGCCGATGCCGCTGGCCGGAGATTCCGGTGGGAACGGCACGGTGATGACCCGGTTGAAATGGTTATGGGCGCCGTGGAACCACCGGCCCACCTGGCCCTGATCTTCGTCGTCGTAGGCGAATGCCCACTCGCCGTCCAGTGATGTCCACTCGGGACGCGTCAACTGGGGGCGGGGATGCGTCGTCATGTGATTGAAGTCTCCGCCAACATTGGCCAACGTCTGGACGACACGCCCGTGTCCATTCAGTGAGGTACGAGGGGTGCTGATTCACCGAGACACCGTTCGACCCGCGGACCACACCCGGCTCCCGGTGATCCGTCCGACCGGATCCGGCGGGGTGGATGGACGCGCAGCGGCCCAGCCGCCGCCCGGGGCCATCCAGGCGTGCTCGTCGCTGGATCCGTCCAGGCGTCCGGAAGGATCCCGCGCTCCATCTCGTGGTGTTCGGCAGCGAGAGATGCTACAGGATCCGGCCGCGCCCGTCGAGTAGTCCGGCGCGCGGTGAGGCTACGAGTTCCCGACCCGCCCTGGCCGCCGAGAGCCACCCGATCGGCCCTCGCTCGCTGGTCTCGATCCGTGTCGTACCGGTCGCCACATGGTGTCACGGCGGGGGTCAGTTGATCAGGCTCCGGTCGTCCTGAGCCAGACGCCCATTGGTCCGGCCTCCCGGTTGGCCCAGGCGAAGTAGGGGATGGCGGTGAGGTCGACCTGCTCGTCCTCACCCCCGGTGACCTCATCAGCCGCCCGGTAGAGGCCGCCGTCCCAGTTCTTGTCTCGTCCGGCGAAGAGCGCAGGGACGCTCAAGGTCACCACACCACCCAGCAGATCGGGCTCCCACTGTTCCGTGATCGCTCCGTCGGCGGGCAGGATCGCGTTCCGGACATCGCGGCCGGCGTTGTCGATGGCCTCGACGCAGTAGACCAGCGGTCCCCGTCCCAGGGCGACCCGGCCATTGTCGTCGGTGACCTTGGGGTGGGCGACCAGGCGCCGCACGGCCATCGGGAGCAGGAGTTCGACCGTGTCCCCGGCCGCCCAGTCGCGCTCGATGGTCGCGAAGGTCGACGATTCGGCGATCACCGACGCGTTCTGCCCGTTGACCGTGAAGGACGCCGGTTCGCTGAGCCACCCGGGGACACGGAGGTTGAGCGCGAACGTGGCGGTCGTCCCGATCGTCAGGGTGACGGTGCCATCCCATGGGTAGGCGGTCTGCTGGCTGATCCGGACGGGTTCGAGGCCGGGTCGCTCGACCGTGGCATCGCTGTTGGCATAGAGGGCCACGTAGATGCCGCCCCTGTCGTCGGTCGCGTACAGGTAGCCGGGCAACGACGCCAGCGTCCGGGCGACGTTGGGCGGACAGCAGGCCGTGCCGAACCACTCCGAGCGGCGGTGGTCGCCGTTGTCCTCGAGGGGGTTCTGGTAGAAGTAGTGGTCGCCGCTGCGGGACAGCCCGGCCAGGACATTGTTGTAGAGCGATCGCTCCAGGACGTCGAGGTAGCGTGGCTCGCCCGTCCGCAGGAACAGCCGCCAACCCCACATCGCCCCCGCGATCGCCGCGCAGGTCTCGGCGTAGGCGGACTCGTTCGGCAACTCGTAGTCGTCGCCGAACGCCTCCATCTCCCAGCGGGCACCGAAGCCGCCGGTGACGTACATCTTCCGGTCGGTGGCGTTGTCCCAGAGCCGGTCGAGGGCGTCGTCGAGGGCCGGTTCCGGACGCTCCAGCGTCAGGTCGGTCGCGCCGCTGGTGAAGTAGAGCTGCCGGACGGCGTGGCCGACGACCTCGCTGCTCTCCCGGATCGGCTCGTGGTCCTGGTGGTAGGACTTCGGCCGGCCGCCGTACGGCTTGGGTAGGCGCTGGTGGCCACGGGCATCGATGAAGTACTTCGCCTGCTCGACGTACCGCTCTTCCCCCGTCGCGCGTGCCAGCTCGATCAGGGCCAGCTCGACCTCCTCGTGGCCGTCGATCCAGAACCGCCTGCCCTGGTCCTCGGGGCCGAAGGTGTCGCAGATGTGGTCGGCGTAGCGGCGGGCGATGTCGAGCAGGGAGGTCTTGCCCGTCGCCCGGTAGTGGGCGACGGCGGCCTGGAACAGGTGACCGGCGCAGTAGGTCTCGTGCAGATCGGGGTTGGTCCAGCGCTCATCCGCCCGGTCGACGGCGAAGTAGCTGTTCAGGTAGCCGTCCGGCCGCTGCGAGTCGCCGATCTCCGCGATGACCGCGTCGAGCCGGGCGTCGAGTTCCGGGTCGGGCGTCGTGGCGAGCGACCACGCGGCCGCCTCGATCCATTTGTAGACATCGCTGTCATTGAAGTAGACGCCGACGTAGTCTCCGTCGATCTTGCCGGCGGCCCGGCGGAAGTTGTCGATCCGGTGGGTCCGCTCGATCTGGTCGAACTGGGTGGGGAGCGAGACCGTCCGGCTGGTCTCGGCCCGCTCGGCCAGCAGCCCGCCCGCCAGCCTGACCGCGGAGACGGCGACGGGACGGAGGCGCGCGCCGGGGCTCTGGCGGGTATCGACCACGACCGTGCTGGTCACGGTGTCGGACAAGGCTGACATGCAGACCCTTTCGTCGCTGGTGGGGAATCGTCCGGTGGGCAGACCCTGCCCGCCGCCGGGGGGTACCCGTACGATGGAGACTCGCGTGATCCTACCCGAGGTTCCGGTGGCACAGGAACACCTCAACCCTTGATGCCGGTGAGGGTGATCCCTTCCACGAAGTAGCGCTGGGCGAGGAAGAACAGGACGACGATCGGAAGGATCATCGCCGTCGAGGCCGCCATCAGCAGGTCCCACTGGGCAGTGTAGAGACTACTGAACGACCGCAGACCGAGCGCCAGCGTGTACTGGTCACTGTCACTGAGGTAGATCAGCGGGCCGAGGAAGTCGTTCCAGACACTGATGAAGGTGAAGACGGCGACCACGATCAGCGCCGGCTTGGACAGCGGCAGGATGATCCGGCGCAGCACCTCCAGCGGTGTGGCACCGTCGAGGTAGGCAGCCTCGTCGAGTTCGCGCGGGATCGACATGAAGAACTGGCGGAGCAGGAAGATGTTGAACACGCCCCCGCCGAACCAGGCCGGCACGACCAACGGGACGATCGTGCCGACGGCGCCGACCTCCTGCCAGAAGATGAACGTCGGGATCAGCGTCGCCGCGTAGGGCAGCATCAACCCGCTGAGCAGGATCCCGAAGATGAGGTTTCGACCCCGCCAACGCAGCCGCGCGAAGGCGAATGCCGCGATCGTGCTCGTGATCAGGGTCCCGGTCACGACGAGGAACTCGATCCGCATCGTGTTGAACAGGTAGCGCCGGAACGGCACCGACTCCAGCGCCTCCTGGTAGTTGCTCCAGCGGAACGGGGCCGGGATCCACTCGATCGGGTAGCTGAAGATCTGGGCCGGGCCCATCAGCGACGAGCGGATCAGCCAGACGAACGGGAACAGCGTGATCGCCGAGCCGATCAGCAGCGCGACGTAGACCAGCACTCGCCCGGCGATCCGGCGCCCGCGGCCGGCAGGGCGGACCGGGGCGGTGCGGCGCTCGGGCTCCGGGATGGCGCTCGCGGCGAGATCGGTCATCGGGTGTTGTCCTCGTAATAGACCCACGAGCGGGCGCTACGGAAGATCAGCACGGTCAGCACGAGGATGATGACGAACAGGAACCACGACAGGGCGCTGGCGTACCCCATCCGGCTCTCGCTGAAGGCCGTCCGGTAGAGGTAGAGGACGTAGAACAGGCTGCTGTTGTTGGGCCCGCCGTTGGTCATCGAGTACGCCTCGACGAAGGACTGGAACGCGCCGATCATCCCGATTACGAGGTTGAAGAAGATCGTGGGCGTCATCATCGGCAGCGTCACGTTGCGCAGCTTCTGCCACCACCCGCCTCCGTCGACCTCGACCGCCTCGTAGAGGTGCGTCGGGACACCCTGCAGCCCGGCGAGGAAGATCACCGTCGCGTTCCCGAAGCCCCAGACCGCCATCAGGATCAGTGATGGGATCACGGTCGATGGGTCGTAGAGCCACTGTGACGTGGGAAGGGAGAACTGCTCCAGCAGGGAGTTGAACAGCCCGAAGTCCGGGTTGAACAACCAGGTCCAGAGGACCGTATTCGCGATCAGCGGGACGAGGACCGGCAGGTAGAAGATCGTCCGGAAGATGGACTTGCCCCGGACGTCGGCGTTGAGCAGCATCGCCGCAGCGAAGCCGGTCAGCAGGACGAGCGGGACGCTGGCGAAGGCGTAGTAGAGGGTGACCCAGAGGGACTGCCAGAACAGCGGGTCGCCGGTGAACATCTCGTTGTAGTTGTCGACGCCGATGAAGTTGGCGCCGGTGTAGATGTTCCAGTCGGTCAGGCTGATCCAGGCCGAGGCCAGCATCGGCCCGATCGTGAAGGCCAGGAAGCCCAGCATCGCCGGCAGGCCGAGGGCGATCCCCCAGCGGCGCTCCATCCGCTCCATGCCGGAACTCGACCGCCGCCGTGATCTGCCGGTCCCGTCCGCCCGCTGATCGCGCAGCGGTATCCCGATCGCCATGGTGGTCGGTCTCCTGTTCCCGCGGTGCCGTGATCACCATTTCACGCAACGGCGAAGGCGCCGAGTACACGGCGCCTTCGTCGCTCGGACGACCCGTCTCGCCGGTTGGAGATGACGGGACGGAGTACGGCCTACGCCGACGGGTAGCGGCCGGTCAGCATAGGGCCGATCTCGGCGCCGGCCTCGTCGAGGACCTGCTGGGCCGGCTTGGTGCCGAGCCAGAGTTCGTCGAGGTGGGCGTCGAGCCGCGGAGCGATGCCGGCATAGCCCTTGATCGTGATCGGGCCCTGAACCGAGTGGTTGAGAACATATTCCATCGCTGCTGTCCGGTACTCGGGCGGATGGACATCGTTGTCGACCCACTGGGTGATAAGGGCCTCATCGGTGTACCAGGTCGCATCGGCCGGCATCCACAGCCCGGATGTGATCAACTCCAGCACGTTGGTCGGGTTGTTCGAGAACTGGTACAGGGCGAGCGCCTGGTCGCGGTTGGGCGTCGCGGCACTGACCGCAGTCGACGCGCCGATGATGCAGGTAATGGGTTCGTTGATCCGCGGCAGGACGCCCAGAGCGAGCGGGACCTCAGCCTGGCTGATGTCGAGCAGGTTCCACTGCCCGTCGATCGTCATCGCGACGCGCCGAGTCTGGAGCTGTTGCGCCGTCGCCGGGAGCCCTTCGGCCGCCGTCGGCGTGGGCGCCACGTGATGGACGTGGATAAGGTCCTGCAGCTTCTGGAAGACGTCGACGGCCTCTGGGGAGTTGAGGGTGAACGTCGTCCCGGCCTCATCGGTGAAGTCGCCACCGGCGCTGCGCACGAGGGCGTACCAGACGAACCAAGCCGTGCCGAAGTTCAGTCCGTACTGCTGGATGTTCTCGGCGTCGAACTCCGGGTCGGTGGCGTTGCGGCCTTCGCGGTCCTGGGTCAGCAGCTTCGCCGTCTCGACGATCTGGTCCCAGGTCCAGGCGGTCTCGGCCGTGACCGGGGGCAGGGCGACGCCCGCCTCATCGAACAGATCCCTGTTCGCGAACAGGAGCGTCGTCTCAACGGCCGACATGCCGCCGAAGGTTTGACCAGGGGCGAAGTAGTACATGGAGCCTGGGACGCGGTTGGCGATGAAGTCCGCCGTGTACGGGGTGAGGTCGAGAATCACGCCCTGTTCAGCTAGTGGGAAAGCGAGTGCCTCATTGCAGTAGAAGACGTCCGGGAGTTGACCGGAAGCGACGAGGGTGTTGAGCCGGGTCGTGTAGGAGTCGTTCTCGTCGACGACATGTTGCTGCTCGACCCGGATGCCAGGGTTGGCCTCTTCGAAGGCTCTGAGGAAGTTGCCGACGACCTCGGCCTCCTCCTGGCTGCCCCAGTGCATGAACGTGAGCGTGACCTCGTCCTGGGCTGCTTCGGTCCGAACCGCCGGGGCCGTGGCCAGTCCGCCGGCCAGCGCCGTCGCTCCAAGGACGGCCTTGCCGAGGGTCCGCCGGTCGAGCCATCCGGCGGTCGTGCCCGTGTCGTCCGCACGCGTCATGGTGCATTCCTCTCATCGAGGCATCGCTGCCTCCGCTCGTCGCTTCCCCACGGACGCTCATGCGTCACGGGGTCGCAGGACTCATCGTCGAGCCGCTCGCTGCGCTGGGCGGCCAAGACGAAAGAAACTAAGTTTCCTGCATGGATGCGATACTAGGTCGGCTTGTGGAGCCTGTCAAGCGGTCCGGCAGCGATCAGGCCGGTCGGTCTGACGTGTCCAACGGTCACGGCACGTGAGGGGGTTGAGGAGTTGACCACGAACGGACCCGGGGGAGATGCACCAGCGATCCTGCGGCGCCCGACGATCCACGATGTGGCCCGCCGGGCGGGGGTCACGGTCGGGACGGCGTCCAAGGCCCTCAATGGTCGTGGTTCACTCCGGGAGGAGACGCGGGAGCGTGTTCGATCCGCCGCGCGGGAGATGGACTTCCGACCCAACGAGCTGATGCTCAGCCTGCAGCGTGGGCGGACGTTCACCGTCGGCTTCGTGACCGAGGACCCGGAGGAGCGGTTCACCATGCCCCTCCTGTCCGGTATCGAGAGCGCCCTCGGGGAGGCCCGGGTGCTCGTCTACTTCGCGCGGCTCACCGGCGAGCCGGACCAGGAGCGCCAGGTGATCGATGCGCTGCTGTCCAAGCGGATCGAGGGGCTGGTCTACTCGCGGACGCGGATCGACGCGGGCCCACCCGTCAGCGTCGGGTCGTACCCGACACCGGTGGTCTACGTCGACACGCTGGTGACCGACCCGGACTCGCTGTCGGTCATCCCGGACGACTTCCAGGGTGGACGGCTGGCGACGCAGCACCTGGTCGACCAGGGGCGAACGCGGATCGCCCATCTCACCGGACCGGGGGACTGGCTCTCGACCCGGCTGCGGGCAGAGGCCACCCGCCAGGTCCTGGCCGAAGCCAGGCTGGACTGCCCGGCACACCGGCTGGTCTTTGGCGAATGGACCGAGATGTTCGGCTTCGACGCCATCGCCCCGCTGCTCGACCGGGATCCGGACATCGACGCGCTCTTCGCCGGCAACGACCGGATCGCCCGCGGGGCGATGGACCGGTTGGCCCGGCTCGGGGTCCGAGTGCCCGAGGATATCGCCGTCGTGGGGTTCGACAACCTCCGGATGGTCGTCGAGCAGGCGCACCCACCCATCACCTCGGTCGATATGAACCTGGCCGATCTGGGCCGGGTGGCCGTCGAGCACCTGCTCGCCATGATCGCCGGGGAACCGAGGAGCGGCGTGATCCGTCTGCCGTGCTCGCTGGTCGTCCGGGCGTCGTCCGTGAGGCCGATGCCCGGACAGTGACGGTGCGTTGGGCGCTGGATCAGCTGGCCGACTCGACCGGGTAGACCTCGTACTCCACCCAGCTGGTCCGCTCGGCGCGGGCCGGGAGTGGGATCGCGGTGCCGTTGGCGATCGCGCCGGGCAGGGGG
>CADCWK010000406.1 GCA_902806375.1 uncultured Thermomicrobiales bacterium | reverse complement strand
TGGTCGTCCCGCCGGGGACGGCCTACGTGGGCGCCGAGGTCGAGATCGACAACGCGTCGGAGCAGGCGCTCTCCTTCGCCGTGAGCCAAATCCGCCTGCGCGCGAGTGACGGGGTGGAGTACCTGCCCGGACGCGCGGCCGGCCCGGAGCCGACCCTCAACGGACGCGTGATCCCGCCGGGGGAGCAGTCCCGTGGCTTCCTCTGGTACAACGTGCCCGAGGACGTCGAACTCACCGAACTCGTCTACATCGCCCAGAACCCCGAGTTCGCCCTGTCCTTGGTCCCGGACCGTCCGCCGCGCCGATGAGCTGACCCCGAGCACCGCTGCCCGGCTACTCGGCCGGCACCGCCAGCTCGGCCACGGGCCCCCGCCGGGCCGGGGCGGCGTCCGGCGCGCGGGTGCCGGGCATGACCGAGGCGGCGGGCGGCCGCTCGGCCAGCGGGCCGTAGAACGCCGGGCGGCGGTCCTGGAGCAGGTTCAGCCCGAAGAACTCCCGCGTCCGGGCGTGCTCCACCCCGGCGGCGAGGTCGACCGTCGCGACGGCCAGTCCCTCCTCATACCCCGTGTCGGCGACGATCCGGCCATTCGGCGCGACGATCCGGCTGTGGCCGTAGTAGTTGGCCGCGCCGGGCGTCGCCGGTCGGCGGACCTGGTTGGAGCAGACCAGCCACATCTGGTTGGCCAGCGCGCTGGACCGGCTGAACAGGTCATAGGTGTAGCCGTAGTAGTCCGTCTCCGGGTCGTCGCCCCGCATCGGCCAAGCCGTCGTCAGCGCAGCGATCGTCGCCCCCTGAAGCGCGAAGGCGCGGGTCACCTCCGGGAAGGCGAGGTCGTAGCAGATGAACATGCCGACCGTGCCGACCGCCGTCGGGAAGACGTCGAGGTGGTCGCCAGGGTTGAAGACCGGCCACTCGAACTGGTTGTGGAGCTTGCGGAACACGCCGATCACGCCCGTGCTGTCGACCAGCACGGCGCTGTTGTAGATCACGGCGCCGTCCGGGGACCGCTCGGCCATCCCGGCCTGGATCAGCATCCCGTGGCGGGCGGCCAGCGCCTGCAGCTTCCGCGTCGTCGGGCCGGGGACGGTCTCGGCGGTCGCCCGGAAGTAGTCGATCTGCTCGGTCAGCTCGGGCGACCCGAGGCCGCGGGAGCCAAGCAGGTAGCCCTGGAGCGACACCTCCGGGAAGACGAGGTACTGGACGCCGCGCAGCGCGGCCTCCTCGATGAAGGCCTCGTACTTGGCCCAGTTGGCGGCGACGTCGTGGGAGCAGTGCATCGAGACGGCGGCGATGGTGGTCTCGTGCGGGGCCGGTCGGTCGAAGGTCAGCATCGGCATGGTCTCCTCGTCTGCATCTGATGGCCTGGGGTCAGCCGACGTAGGCCGCGCCGCCTTGGCGCAGCGCCGCGTTGAGGCGGTGGACCTCCTCGCGGGTGATGCCCTCGAGCGCGGTGACGATGTCGTCCAGTTCGGCGGTCAGCTTCGCGAACACCTCGCGGGCCTGGGCCGGCGGGGCGAAGTCGGCGCTGTCGACCGATTCGAACAGGGCGTTGAACTTCTCATGCAGCCCGCTGGGCCAGAGCTGCGACTGGTGGATGTTGATGTCGATCAGCCGGGGCCGCAGCGGGTCCAGCGCGTCGATCACGGCCCGGACGGCGGCGGTGATGGCCGGGTCGGACGAGCGCCCCAGCCACTCGCGGGCCCCGTCGCGAAGCCGCTCGGTGGCGATGACGGTCTGGTTGGTCCGGGACAGGGCGGCGACGATTTCGAGCAACATATCCCGCTGAGCCGTATAGTCGGCGGCGCTGGCCGAGACGCGCGGGTCGGGCAGGACGGTGAAGGGCTGCGCGGTTGTCTGGCCGTCGACCCTAAGACGGACCTCATATTCGCCGGGGACGACCATCGGGCCGTCGGGCCGCTCCCAGGTGTCAAGCGAGACGTCGGTCAGGCTGGTCGCGCCCGACGACCGCAGGTTCCAGGCGAACCGGTGGACGCCCGGCGCAGTGGGGAGCCGCCTCTCGCCCGTCGCGTCGTCATGAGCGAAGCGACGCAGTTCGGCGCCGGACGCGTCGTGGAACGACAGGCTCACCTCTGACACCGGTTCCTGGGGCATCGCGTACGTGACGACCATCCCCGCTGGCGGGTTGGTCCCGGCCGTCAGCAGGCGGGCGGTCGGCTCGCCGTCCGGGCCCGGGACGGTGTCCCACAGCACGGCGCTGGTGTCGGCGTTGACGTAATTGACGTGGCGCGGCCGGGCGTCGGCTGGGTCGAGTTCCGGCCGTCGCCCCCGGACGCGGGCCCGCGGTGGGAACAGCCGGGCGGTGCCCGCGTCTCCCCGGTTCCGGGCCAGCTCGCGCAGCGGGGTGAGGTCGTCCAGGACCCAGAACGACCGCCCGTGGGTCGCCACGACCAGCTCGTCCCCCTTGACCGCCAGGTCGTAGACCGGCACGACCGGCAGCCCGCCTCCCATGCGCTCCCACTCCCCGCCGCCTTCGAGCGAGACGTAGAGCCCGGTCTCGGTCCCGGCGAACAGCAGGTTGGGCTGAACCGGGTCCTCCCGGATGACGCGGGTGAACTCGTGTCCGGGGATGCCGGAGGTGATGAGGGTCCAGGTGGCGCCGTGGTCGTCCGTCCGGAACAGGTAGGGGGCCGGGTCGTCCAGCCGGTAGCGCGTCGCGGCGACGAAGGCCGTCCCGTCGCGGTGCGGCGAGAGCTCGATGATGCTGATCATCGCCCACTCGGGCAGCTCCGGCGGGGTGATGTCCTGCCAGGTCTCGCCGCCGTCCTGCGACAGGTGAACGAGCCCGTCGTCACTGCCGGCCCAGAACACGCCCTGCCGCTGCGGCGACTCGGCCAGCGCGTAGATCGTGCAGTAGACCTCGGCCCCGGTGTTGTCCCGGGTGATCGGACCGCCCGACGCCTTCAGCTTCTCCGGGTCGTTGCGGGTCAGATCCGGCGAGATGACCGTGAAGCTGGTCCCGAGGTCGTCCGAGCGGTGGAGGTGGTTGGATGCGACGTAGAGCGGGTGCGGTGCGTGGGGGGAGAAGAGGATCGGGAAGGTCCACTGGAACCGGTACCGCATGGCTTCGGCGCCGGCGCCCCAGCCGAACAGCTCCGGCCAGACGGTGATGTTCCTTGGCTGCCCGGTCCGGTGGTCGTAGTGCGACATGACGTCGTTGTAGGCCCGTCGCCCGACCGGACCTGAGGCGACGACGTGCCAGGGCTCGTCCGGCTTGATCGCGATGTAGCCGCTCTCGCCGCCGCCGGGCGCGTACCAGGTCCGCTCGTGGATGGCGACCTCGTCGGTCGCGCTCGGCAGGGTGATCGCCGAGTTGTCCTGCTGCGACCCGTAGACCCGGTAGGGGTACTGGTCGTCGGTGATGACGTGGTAGATCTGCGCGGTCGGCTGGTTGTGGATGGTCGACCAGCTCACGCCGCCGTTGTGGCTGACGCAGCCTCCACCGTCGTCGCCCTTGATCATCGTCCGGTTGTCGGCCGGGTGGATCCAGAGGGCGTGCTCGTCGCCATGCAGCGACGGCAGCTTCTCGAACGTCGCCCCCGCGTCGGTCGACTTCCAGATCCCGTAGTTCTGGACGTAGACGGTGTCGGCGTCGATCGGGTCGGCCGTGACGTGCATGTAGTACCAGGGCCGCGTCCGCAGGGTGGACTGCTCGCTGAGCCGGACCCACGTCTCGCCGTAGTCGTCGGAGCGGAACAGCGCCCCGTCCTCCGCCTCGATCAGCGCCCAGACCCGGCCTGGCTGCGCCCGCGAGGCCGCCACGCCGATCTTGCCTAGCAGCCCGGTCGGCAGCCCCGGCCGCCGGCTGATCTCCTCCCAGGTGTCGCCGCCGTCGAACGAGCGGTGCAGGCCGCACTCCTCGCCACCGGAGTCCAGCGCATGGGGGTAGCGGCGGACCTGCCACGACGGCGCGTAGAGGATGCGCGGGTTGTTCGGGTCCATCGCCAGGTCGTGCGTCCCGGACCGCTCGCTGCGGTGGAAGACGCGCTCCCAGGTCTCGCCGCCGTCGCGGGAACGGAAGACGCCGCGCTCGCTGTTCGGCCCGAAGGCGTGGCCCAGCGCCGCGACGTAGACGGTGTCCGGGTCATGCGGGTGGATCTGGATCTTGCCGATGTGGCGGGTGTCGCTGAGCCCGCGGTGTCGCCACGTCCGGCCGCCGTCCGTCGAGCGGTAGACGCCGTCGCCGTGGGAGACCTGGTTGCGGATCGAGGTCTCGCCGGTCCCGGCGTAGATGACGTTCGGGTCCGACTCCGAGACGGCGAGGGCGCCGACGGCAGCGGTATTGAAGAAGCCGTCGGAAACGTTGCGCCAGGTGATCCCGCTGTCCGACGTCTTCCAGACCCCGCCGGCGCAGGCACCGAAGTAGAACTGGCCGGGGGTGCGGACGTCACCCGCGACGGCGACGACGCGGCCGCCCCGGTGCGGGCCGATGTTGCGCCAGCCCGGCGCCTGCAGAACGGACGTGGTCAGCCAGTCGATGTCCTCGGTCATGGGTGGGTCGACCTCCTTGTCGCCGGGTTCCGGATCGTTGCCGCACGAGCTGGAGTCATCGTCTCAGATGGCGGGTGGTTCCGCGATGGGGTCGTTGGCCAGCGGGCCGACTCTCATCACGCACCGTAGCCAGGTCCTGCGCCTGGGTGCTAGGGACCTGGCCACGGTTCGGGCCGTGGTCAGCGGCGAGGACCCGCCTGTCTAACCAGACGAGACCGCCTGAAGCCATCGAGGATGGTCCCATAACCCGAAAGGTCCAACCGGATGACGTTGGCACAGGCGATGCTCCGTCGCGGACAGGACCGGGCGGGGCGGTTGCTCCTGGACGGGACGATCGAGCGGCTTCGATGTCGATGCGTCCGTTCAGGCAGAAGGAATGGTTCGATGAGTAAATCAGACGACGGAACCCGACTGAGCGCCCCTGTCGCTTCCGCCCCGATCCGCCGGCTGCGACAGGGGCCGGTCATGCCGATCGGCGGTGCGGAGGACAAGGAGCTGGGGAGCGAGGGCGAAGTCCTCGAGCGGTTCCTGGAACTCGCCGGCGGTTCTGCGGCCCGGATCGTGGTGATCCCTACGGCGTCCCGGGTCGCGGACGAGGTCGGCTCGGACTACCAGAAGATCTTCGGCGAGATGGGCGCGTCCGGTGTCGATGTGCTCCAGGTCGAAGAGCGACTGGACGCGAACGAGCCGCCCGCCCTCGACCTGCTTGGCGAGGCGACCGGTATCTACATCTCCGGTGGAGATCAATCCCGACTAGTCTCGCTCCTGGCCGGCACGAAAACCATGGAGATGATCCGGATGCGCAACGCCGAGGGGATCATCGTCGCCGGGACCAGTGCCGGGGCGTCGATCCTATCGAGCCACATGCTCGTCGGCGGCAGCGGCCGCGCCGGACAGAGCGGCACGGCCTCGGCCAAGAAGGGAATGGTCGATATGGTCGCCGGTTTCGGGCTGCTCCAGGACATGATCATCGATCAGCACTTCAGTCAGCGTGGCCGGATGGGGCGCCTGCTTTCCGCATTCGCCGCGAACCCCGGTCTGCTCGGGATCGGGCTTGATGAGGACACTGCTGTCGAGATCGGCCAGGACGGTTGTCTGGAGGTGCTCGGGAGCGGAATGGTGACGATCATCGACGGGCGCAATTCGACATCAGATTACTTCGAGCGCGAGGACGGCGAGGTCCTCACGGTGATCGACAGCCATCTGTTCGTTCTCGGTCCGGGGCGTCGCTTCGACCTGGATAGTCGGCGGCCCGTTCCCCTCGATCAGGCCTGAGCGCCCCCTGTACCCATGTGAACCCCGCGAGGGAAGGAATCAGCGATGATCGAGATCCGGGAGACGTCCGTCCTGCGCGGCCCGAGCGTGTGGGCACGGGTTCCGGTAATTCGCCTGCTGGTCGAGGTCGACCAGGCCAGCAGTCCGGTCGCGGGTCTCGCCGCGCGGCTCGTCGCGCTGCTTCCCTCACTGGGGGAGAGCGCATCCGCAGGGCAATGGTCGGGAAGCGTGCCCGGATGCCTGGATGATGGCGTCTCGATACCGGATCTGGTGCTGCGGGTCGCCCTGGAAGCGCAGCGCCTCGCCGGGGCGTCCGTCCGCTACGGGACCACCCGGCCGGCGGTCGACGCGGGGCGATACGATCTGCTCTTCGCCTACGACCAGGGCGAGGTCGGGCTCGCGGCCGGTGAGTACGCGGTCCGTGTCCTCAACCACCTGGTGTCCGGCACCGAGCCGGACCTCGATGCCCGGCAGGCGCTTGAGCGACAGGTCGTCCAGCCTGCCGAGCGGCTCGGCTTCGGGCCGTCGACCCGGTCGATCGTCCGGGCGGCCGGGCAGCGAGGCATCCCCGTGCTGCGACCCGACTCGGACCGGTCACTCGTCCAGCTCGGCTACGGTCGCTACCAGAAGCGCATCTGGACCACCCTGACCTCCGAGACGTCGGACCTCGGCGCCAAGGTTGCCGCGGTCAAGGATCTGACCAACCAGGTCCTGAGGGACATCGGGATCCCGTCGCCACGGGGGACCGCCGTCCGGACCACCGAGGAGGCGGTCCGGGAGGCCGGACAGCTGGGTTATCCGGTCGTGCTCAAGCCGCTGGACGGCAACCACGGTCGTGGGGTGTGTCTCAGTCTCCAGGACGCGGAGGCGGTCCGGCAGTCGTTCCCGCTCGCCGCCGCGGAGAGTCGGAGCGGGACAGTCCTGGTCGAATCATTCCTCGCCGGTCGGGACTACCGGGTCGTCGTGGTCAACGGCCGGGTCGTCGCGGTCGCGGAGCGCGTGGCTGCCCATGTCGTCGGCGACGGGGTCACGACGGTCGCCGGCCTGGTCGAGCGCACCAACGCCGATCCCCGGCGGGGCGTGGGTCACGAGAAGACGCTGACCCGGATCACCATGGACGCGGCGACCCGCGACCTGCTGGCGGCGCAGGGCCTGACGGACGCCTCGGTCCCCGGGGCGGGTCAGGTCGTGCCGCTCAAGCGGACGGCCAACATGAGCACGGGCGGCACCGCGATCGACCGGACGGACGAGGTGCACCCGGACAACGCCCTGGCCGCCTGTGACGCCGCGATGGCCATCGGGCTCGATGTGGCAGGCATCGACTTCGTCATCCCCGACATCTCACGCTCCTACCGGGAGGTCGGTGGCGGGATCGTGGAGGTGAACGCCGGACCGGGCTTCCGGATGCATACCCACCCGACCGAGGGCACGCCACGGCCGGTCGGGGAGGCGGTCCTGGACATGCTGTTCCCTCCCGGCCGGCCCAGCCGGATCCCCATCCTCGCGGTCACCGGGACCAACGGGAAGACCACGACGACCCGCATGATCGCTCACATCATGCGCGCCGCCGGCAGTGTCGTCGGCCTGACGACGACCGACAGCATCGAGATCGACGGGCAACTGGTCGCCTCCGGAGACATGGCCGGACCCTCCAGCGCCCGCCTCGTACTCCGTCACCCGCGGGTCGATTGCGCCGTCCTCGAGACCGCCCGGGGCGGCATCCTGCGGTCGGGGCTCGGCTTCGACCGCTGCGATGTCGCCGTGGTCACCAACGTCGCCAGCGACCATCTCGGTCTGGGAGGGATCGACACGCTCGACGATCTGGCCCGGGTCAAGGCGGTCCTGCCCACCGCCGTGTTCCGCGATGGCGCCAGCGTCCTCAACGCCGATGACCAACGGACCGTCGCGATGGCCGACCTCAGCCAGGGCGAGACGATCTTCTTCAGCATGGACGCGTCGAGTCCGGTCATCCTGGAGCATCTCCGCGACCACGGTCGCGCCGTCGTCCTCGCCGACATCGAGGGCGAGGAGACCATCGCCCTGGTCGGGCCGGACGGGCGAAAGCCGATCGTCCTGGCGCGGGATGTCCCGGCCACCGCCGGCGCCCGGATCCGGGTCAACATCGCGAATGCCCTGGCGGCGTCGGCGGCCGCGGTCGCCCGGGAGGTGCCGCTGGCGACGATCCGCGCCGCGCTGGCGACGTTCGGCAACGGCTTCGATCAGACCCCGGGTCGGTTCAACCTGCTCACCGTCGAGGGACGGGAGGTGCTCATGGACTATGGGCACAACGTCGAGGCGCTGCGAGCGGTCGGCGAGTTCGTCCGGCGATCGGGCGCCCGCTCGAGCGTCGGCGTGATCACCTCGCCCGGCGACCGGCGGGACGTCGACATCTCCGCGTTCGGTGAACTCGCGGCCCGGATCTTCGACCGGCTCGTCATCCGGGACGGCTCGACGCTCCGTGATCGCCCACCCGGTCAGGTGGTCGGGCTCCTCCGGGACGCCGCGCTCCGGGCCGGGATGCCGGCCGACCGGATCACCGTCGTCGACGGCGACGTCGCGGCGGCCAACGCGGCGATCGACCTGGCGGCGCCCGGCGACCTGGTGCACGTGATGACCGAGCGCATCGGACCGACCTGGGACGCGCTCACCGAGCGGATCCACCGCTCCCAGGCACCGATGGCCAACGGCGTCGTTTCAGATCCGATACCGGTCCTGACCTCCGGCTGATACGGAGTCCGGTCACTGACGGTCGGTATCACTTGGGGCCCGATGGCGGCGGGCAGACCTCTCCCCCGACCCCTCTCCGGCTCCCGGATCGCTCACCCGACCTGCGGTCGTGTTCGGCTCATCGGGACCAGAGAGGGGAATCATTACCCGGATTTCGTATCAATCCGTGAGCAGGTCTCCGATCCGGTACCTGGACGGCGGCTTTACGCCGAGCAGGTGCTGGACGAAGTGGTCCCAGCGGCACCGGAGGACGTAGGGGTCGTTCCAGGGTACGTATGGAGTGGCCCAGTACCTCGTCAACGGGCAGCTCAACCCGCAGATCGACATCCAGCCCGGCGAGACCCAGCGCTGGCGCATCCTGAACGCCAGCGCCAACAATTTCTTCAACCTCCAGCTGGCCCGGCACCAGCTCCACCAGATCGCGACCGACGGCGACCCGCTGCCGGAACTGGCGACGGTCGAGACGTTGCTGCTGGCCCCGGCCGAGCGAGCGGAAGTCCTCGTCCAAGGCGGACCAGCCGGGATCTACGAGTTCCGGTCGATCGCTTGGGCGCAGGATATCCCCGGCCAGGCCCAGCTGCAGTTCCGGGTCGCGACGATGACCTCCGGCGGCGAGGCGATCGAGCCGGCGACGCTGCTGACGACGCTGATCGACCGCGAGGATCTCAGGCAGTTGCCCATCGACGGCCAGCGGACGATCACATTCCAGGAGAACGCCACCGCACCGGTCTTCGCCATCGATGGCAAGGCCTTCGACGAGGACCGGGTCGACCAGACCGTGAAGCTCGGGTCCGTGGAGGAGTGGGTGCTCCGCAACGCCAGCCCGGAGTGGCACCCGTTCCACATCCACGTCAACGACTTCCAGGTGATCACCGTCAACGGGCAGCCGGTGCCGCGCAATTACGACGACACGATCCGGCTGCCGCCCCATGGTGAGGTCGTCATCCGGACCTGGTTTACCGACTTCACCGGCAAGTTCGTCTACCACTGCCACATCCTCGGCCACGAGGACGCCGGCATGATGGGCGTAGTCGAGGTCGTCGAGTAGCCAGCCGCCGCGTCCTTCGCGACGAAGACCGACCCACGACGGAGTTGCGCCCGGGACCATGCCGGCACGGCTTCGCCGTAGGTACGGCGACGGTTGAAGGACTGTCCCGATCCCTCTAGTCTCCGGTTCCGACCTCGGTCTTCCAATGATCGGCATGCTGGCGTGGGACGCGACGTGCTGGAGCGGGGTCTCTCGAGAACGGCTGACGCCGGTCTAAGGAAGACGACCTGTATGCTTCGGTGCGTCCCAGTGCAGTCCGGGGACGCGGTCGTGTGAACCGTCGGAGACGACGTTTCGGGCGTGAGGAGCCGTCATCATGCAGGTCACCAGGAGTTCGCTGAAGACCACCCTCGGCTCGCGTGACTGGTTCACCGGCTCCGTCTACATTGATACCGTCGCCGTCCCGTCCGGTGGCTCGCGCATCTCGGCGAGCCTGGTCCACTTCACGCCCGGCGCCCGGACGGCGTGGCACACCCACCCCAACGGTCAGACGATCTTCGTCACCGAGGGGATCGGACGCTGCCAGCGACGGGGCGGACCAGTCGAGGAGCTCCGGCCCGGCGACCGTGTCTTCTTCGAGCCAGGCGAGGAGCACTGGCACGGTGCCGCTCCGGATCGCTTCATGGCCCACGCCGCGATGGCCGAGGTCGACGAGGCCGGCCGCAACGCGGAGTGGGGGGAGCACGTGACGGACGTGGAGTACGGACGGCAACCGGCGTGATGGGTCGATTCGCCGCTTGCCACGGCGGGATACCATCGTCAACCGACGGCGGCATCCTGATGCCCGGTTGACGAGAGGCAGCGGCAACCGGAGGTTGTTCGATCGCGGTCCGGAGGGTGAGGACGATCCGGAACCGACCGCCGTGACACGCCTTCTCGTCGTGGTGGTTTTCTCGGCACTGGCGGCCCAGGGCCACGGCGCGACCGGGAACGACCGCCGCCCGGGTCAGCGGGCGATGATCGGCAGGACGAGGCGGCTCGGGTACTCGCCGCCGTGCAGGACGCGGTTGGTAGCCACGATCGCCTGCTCCAGGCTTTCCTCCGCGATGACGCCGCCGGTGTTGGTGTTGCGGTCGTACCGGGGGAAGTTGCTGCTGGAGACCTCCAGCCGGATCCGGTGACCGGGCAGGAACACGTTGGAGGTCACCGAGAGGTCGAGAGTGATCGGGTAGACCTGACCGGGTCGCATCATCTCTGGCTGGTCCAGCGCGTTCCGGTACCGGGTGCGCAGGATGCCGTCGGTCAGGTAGATCGCCCGCCCATCGGGGAAGACATCGACTAGCTTCCCGGTGAAGTCGGTGTCGACGGCCGATGAACTCACGTACAGCTCCAGGGAGACGTTCCCGGTGACCTCGACGGCCTCCGCGAGCACGGGGCTGGTGTAGCAGAGGACGTCATCGCGGCGCTCGACCGGGCTCTGGTCGACTGGGCCGACGGCGTTGAGGGCGCTGGGCATGAGCAGGCGCCCACCCAAGCTGGGAACCGGGTCCGCCGGGTCGTAGGTGAACGTGTCGCTGGCCCTAGGTCCCGGCGTCCCGAGGGCGAGGGTGCCATCGCCGTCGGCCGTGTTGGCGCCGCCCGCGCCGCCGAGGAAGTAGTCGGTGTAGCGGGTGTCTGGGAGCGGCCAGTCCTGCTCGTCGCGCCACTGGTCGATCCCCATCACGAAGATCCGGACTGGGGCGGACCCGTCGAGAGCACCCTCGCGGCCGCGCAGCCAGCGGTCGTAGAACGCGATGTGGGCGCCGGTCAGGTCGATGGCCGCGACATCGGCGCTCATCCCGAACTGCCGGTCCCGGTAGAGGCCGGAGTAGGTCAGGTGATCCCACGGGCCGATGATCAGCCGCTGGCCGTCCCGTGCCTCCGCACTGCCCGCCGCGCTCCGCATCCTGGTGAACGCCCGGGTCGTGCTGCCGGCGAAGATGTCGAACCAGCCGCCGACGTGGAACGCGGGCACCGTCACCCGGTCGGCCCGCTCGTCGACCGACAGGTCCTGCCAGAACTGGTCCCGCCCGGGGTGCCGCAGCCACTCCGAGAACCATGGCGCCGACGTGGCGAGCACTGGCTGGTCGCTGGTCGGCATGACAGCGAGACGGGCCGGCAGGTCGGCGAGTGCGCCCGCCAGTGCCGTCAGGTCCTCGACGCTGCCGGTCCCGGCCGCCAGCAACCGCTGCGCCTCGAGGAGCCCCAGGAGGGTGGACCACCACAGGGACATGTGGAGGGAGAGCGCACCCCCGGGCGAGTACCACGGCGAGGAGTAGTAGTCGGCCGTGGTCACGGCGGGAGCGATGGCCCGGAGCGCGCCGGGCGCCTGCCCGGCGGTGGCCCACTGGGTGAACCCGAGGTAGGAGGCCCCGAACATCCCGACGTTCCCGTCGCACCACGGCTGTGCCGCGAGCCACGCCACCGTGTCGGCGCCATCCTCCGGCTCATCCCGCATGGGGGTGAACGCGCCGTCTGAGCGGTAGGTGCCCCGGGAGTCCTGGAACACCACCGCGTAGCCTGCCTCGAGCAGGGCCTGCGTGTTGTAGAGAACGCTCGACAGCGGGTTGGTGAGGTCCTTGCTGTACGCCGTCCGGACGAGCAGTGCTGGGACCGGCCCGCCGTCGGGCACCCACACATCCGTGGCGAGGGTCGTTCCGTCACGCATCGGCACCATGATGTCCTTGTCGATCCGGTAACCCATGGTGTTGATCTCCTGTAGTGATTGCGACTGACGGTCGGGTGTCGGCAGGGACGCCGGGTACAGGGGTTCGGCGGCCGAGACGGGGCGGCCGTCCCGCCGACCGATCAGGCCGGCGTTGAGGGCGGTCGCGCCAAGGGCCGCCTTGCCGAACGCCCGCCGTGACCACCGGCCATCCGTGCGTTCAGGTCTGTCCTTCCGTGCCATTGGGCGTCTCCTTGAGGTCGTGATCGCGTCGTGCGGCCAGGTGGGTAAGGGGCGGTTCGGGGGGTGGGACGGTCACGACGAGTGGGGGGCCGGACTCAGTTCCGCCGGTTCATGCGACTTGCGGAGCCCGGCCACACTGATGAGGAGGGCGACCGCCGCGGTGACGACGGCTACCACGATGCCCAGCCGATACGCACCTTCGCCCGAGTAGGCACCGCTGGCGAAGACCGACGCGACGACGGCGAGGACGACGCCGCTTCCGACCTGCAGCGAGGCGATGAACAGTCCGGAGGCCAGCCCCTGCTCGTTGGCGCGGGCCCCGGCGACGGCACTGATATTGGCCGCAACGAAGGCCATGGTGTAGCCGAACCCGGTGATCACGGAGGCCAGGAAGAACACCACGACGCTGTCGAGGTTGCCGAGGGTGAGCGTCCAGGCGGTGCCGATCGTCATCAGGACCATCCCGATCGACGCGATCGGCCAGGACCCGAATCGGGTGACGAGTCCGGCGACTCGCTGGGCCGTCAGCAGGACGATGACCCCACCGGGCGCGAAGATCAGGCCGACCTGGAGGGGCGTCCATCCGTGGACGTCCTGCAGGTACAGGGTCGATACGAACTGCCAGCCGACGTAGCCACCCTGGAGCAGGAAGATGATGGCGTTGCCACGGGAGACGCCCGGTCTGGTGAAGATCCCCAGGGGGAGGAGCGGCACGGGTCGGACGCGCTCAATCTGGAGGAAGGCCGCCAGGAGCACGACCGCGGCGACCAGGACCCCGATCGTCAGGGCATCCCCCCAGCCGTTGGCCGATGCCCGGCTGACGCCATAGACCAGCGCCAGCAGACCCGAGGTCACCGCCAGTGCTCCGAGCACGTCCACGGGCTCGCGCTGGTCGCCGCCGCGAGGCTCCTGCGCCGGGACGACCCGACCAGCCACGAAGAGGAGGATGAGGGCGAGGCCGGCCGGGACGAGCAGGACCAGCCGCCAGTTGGCCGCCGCCAGCAGACCGCCGAACAGGAACCCGGATGTGAAGCCGACCGATGAGACGGCGAGGTAGACACCCAGGGCCCGCTGGCGCTCGCTCCCGTCGTGGAAGGTGTGCAGCAGGAGCGCGAGCGCCGCTGGCGCCGTGAAGGCCGCGGTCAGGCCCTTGACGAACCGCGCCGCGATCAGCACGTCGCCCGAGGTTGCCAGGCCGCCGACGATGCTGGCGACGATGAAGATGGTGAGGGGGATGAGGAGCAGCCGCTTGCGGTTGAAGATGTCGGCGAGTCGACCGCCGACCAGCAGGAAGCCGCCGTAGCCGAGGACGTACGCCGTCACGACCCACTGCAACGAGGTCGGCGACATGCCGAGGTCGCGCTGGATCTGGGGCAGCGCGGGACCCATCGAGGCGACGTCCCAGGCGTCGATGAACTGCACGGCGCAGAGCACGATGAGCAGCGCGAGTTTGCCGGCCGGGTTGTCGCCAGCGATCGGGGATCCATTACGCGTGTCTGCCATGACGAGTCCTCCATCTGGTTGGTCGTGGTAGGTCGGATGGCGACGTCCAGGGAACCGGGCGTCGTCGTGGTCGGGCCCGTGGGGCAGAGCCGGGGCGCCGATACCCCGGTCGGACGGGGTGTCGGTCTCGGGCCCGCACGGTGTCGCCAGCGGTATCGGGATCTCCGCATCGGCCGCTGTTCGCCGCTGGTAGTGGAGATCGTTCAACGGGGGAAACCCGACGGACATCGGCCAGGGTGCGATGGGCGTCGGCTTGGCCGGAGGGCCACCCGCTCCGGGGCGGATCGTCAGGCGATCGCCGCCTGGAAGTAGTGACCGTCGCTGAGGTCGTCGATCAGGCCGACGTGGGTCGGCTGCCACCCGACCAGGTCGCGGGTCAGCGCGCTCGAGGCTGGGGCATCGGCCGCGATGAACATGGTCAACCAGCCGAAGTGCCCGGCCGCGTCCTCGGGAGCGATGGAGACGACCGGGAGATCCAGGTGCCGCCCGATCACCTCGGCGATGGCGCGGACGGGTACACCCTCGTCGGCGACGCCGTGCAGCACCGATCCCGCCGGCGCCTGCTCCAGCGCCAGCCGGAACAGGTTCGCGGCGTCGACCCGGTGCACCGCCGGCCAGCGGTTGGAGCCGTCGCCGACGTAGCCGGAGACGCCCTTCTGGCGGGCGACCTCGATCAGGGCTGAAACGAAGCCGTGGTCGCCCCGGCCATGGACCGACGGCGCGAGACGCACGACCGACGCGCGGACGCCACGCTCGACGAGCGCGTGCGCCGCCAGCGCCCCCTGGATCCGGGCGGCCATCGGGGAGGTGGGATCGGCCTGGTCCCGCTCGGTCCCGACCTCTCCGGTCATGAGACCGACCGTCCCCGATGTGACGACGAACGGCCGGCCAGAGCCCTCGAGCGCGGCACCGATCGTCTCGATGGCCTGCCGGTCGGTCCTCGCCGCGGCGTCGTACCGGGAGAAATCGTGGATGAACGCGAGATGGATCACGCCGTCGGCGGCGGCCGCGCCAGCCCGCAGGCTGCCGAGATCGTCCAGCGTGCCGCGCTGGACCTCCGCTCCGGCAGCGGCGAGGGTAGCGGCCGAGGCGTCGGACCGGGCGAGCCCGAGGACCTGATGGCCCGCTCCGATGAGTTCAGGGACGACGGCCGAGCCGATGAAGCCGGTCGCGCCGGTAACGAAGACACGCATAGGGGGACTCCCGCATCCCGTCGACCATCCATGGCACCCGATCGATGCCGTTAGGGTGAACGACGACAGTGACTGACATGACTATAGCATGTGATGTCAGCGTCTGTCATCGCGTAGACTATGGGCATGAGCAGATGGAAACCCGACGCCCAGACCCGACTCGTCCAGGCTGCGCTCGAGCTCTACGGAGAGCGGGGGTTCGAGCAGACCACCGTCGCGGAAATCGCCCAGCGGGCGGGGCTGACTGAGCGGACCTATTTCCGCCACTTCGCCGACAAGCGGGAGGTCCTGTTCGGTGGCTCCACGGTCTTCGAGGAGACCCTGATCCACGCCATAGCCAATGCGCCGGACGTCGCGACGCCGATCGACGCGGTCGTCGTCGGTCTCGATGCGGTCGCCGAGGCGATGTTCCCGCCCGAGCGCCATGACTACGCCCGGCGGCGTCAGGCGGCGATCATGGCGAACGCCGGGCTGCAGGAGCGTGAGCAGAGCAAGTTCGCCTCACTCGTCGCGGCCCTCGTCGTCGCGCTGGGCCAGCGCGGCGTCGACGAGCCCACCGCGCGTCTCACCGCCGAGGTGGGAGTCGTGATTTTCAAGGTCGCGTTTGAGCGCTGGGTCGACGGCGACCAGCATCTCGACCTGTCACAGCTCATCCAGGAATCGCTCCGAGACGTCAGAGGGGTGACCGCGGGCGAAGGATCGGCGGTGGGTGCCGCGGCTTGAGCGTGCGCCGGCGGCGGTCGCTCGCGGGGGAGACCGTCGACCAGCCGGGCTGTCGCCGTCAGGCGCAGATTGATGGCCCGATGGTCAACGCCGGGGTGAGAGGAAGTGAGTAAGCGGGGCGGAAACGGGGTCTGGCCCACGCACTGGAGTCACGACGATGGTGCCGGTGCTGGTACGGGCTACGGGCTACGGGAAGGTGCGGCGCAGTGGGTCCCACGTCCCGGGTACGCCGCGCCGCATGTCGATGGGAAGCCATCACGACCGGCCGCGCCAAGGGAAACGCCCCTCACCGAAAGGTGTCGTCGACCTTTCGCCTCTACGAGCCGACGAACCTCTGGTATCCGGCTGGCAAGGCATCCATCGTCTCCACGTTCGAGTAACGGGGCGGAGATTGCGATCGAACGGTTCCGGTTGACCTGTCTCGACCACGTCGATCTTTAGCCGCCATGGTGTTAGATAATTGACAATTATTTGATTGATCGTTAGACTCATGGTCGGCAAATGATCCTGCGACAGATGGGCCATGTGCGTGGCCAGAGCGATGGCCATGGGCCGCTGCACCCGATCCGTCTCCGCGCCAATGGCCTCGTGTCCCCGTCACGGCGACCTCCAACGGGCTCTTCAGGGAGACTAGGGCGGCGGTGGCTGCTCGTCGAACTCGACCCGTCCTCGAGTCGGTCGCCGACATCGCCCGGACGACCGGTGACTCCCGGCAGGCGATGCGGCGGTTGGCTGATGCCTTCGTCCCGAAACGGCGGCAGCTGGTCAGGCGGATCGAGACCGCTGAACTCGGCCAGACGATTGACTATTCCGATGCGATTCGCTGCTCCCGCGACGGGGCCGCAAACGCGTTTCGGCCGCGGGGGTACCGGGCATGACCAACAGGAGCACCACCCACAGCGCGGGGGCCGAAGAGGGTCTGGGCCCCGAGACCGCTCACCGGTCGATCGAGGTCGGCCAACCCAACCCTGCCGGCACCCGGTACGTCTGGCGTGGCCAAGCTGCGGCCGACATGATCAGGGCACACCTCCTTCGCCTCGAAGTGACCGACGACGCCTCCTTCGAGGCCG